>URFD01000110.1 GCA_900547015.1 uncultured Oscillospiraceae bacterium
GTGGGGACAACGAGGGGATTTTTTTCTGAAATCGAGCTGCTGCTCTGTTTTGCACAAAAGATAAAATTTTTTTGGGAAAAGAGCAGGGTGGATGGAAAGGACAAAAATTCAATTAATCGTACAAGAAAAAGGGGTTTAAATATACAGAGTGAATAATAGACGACAGGATATTTTTGGGGATGTGGTGAAATTGTCGAAAAAGTGTAGCAAGAGGGAAAGAAGTTGGCACACTTTGTCCCTTTACAATACAATCAAAAAATGCTAAAATTCATAGTGTAAGTATGTATGATATGTCGCAATACCATCATATAACAATCAAGGAGGAATCATACGTCATGGCTAGATCTATGAAAACCATGGACGGCAACAACGCTGCTGCATATGTATCTTATGCATTTACAGAAGTTGCCGGCATTTATCCGATCACCCCATCCAGCCCGATGGCTGACTATGTAGACCAGTGGTCTGCACAGGGCAAGAAAAACATCTTCGGTTCTACCGTTAAGGTAATGGAGATGCAGTCTGAGGCAGGTGCTGCTGGTACTGTACACGGTTCTTTGAACGCAGGTGCAATGACCACCACTTACACCGCTTCTCAGGGTCTGCTCCTGATGATCCCGAATATGTACAAAATCGCAGGCGAGCTGCTTCCTTGCGTATTCCACGTATCCGCAAGAACGGTTGCTTCCCACGCTCTGAACATCTTCGGTGACCACTCCGACGTTTACGCTTGCCGTCAGACCGGCTTTGCTATGCTGGCTGAGACAAACCCACAGGAAGTTATGGACCTGGGCGCTGTTGCTCATCTGGCAGCAATCAAAGGCCGTGTTCCATTCATCAACTTCTTTGATGGTTTCCGTACCTCCCACGAGATCCAGAAGATCGAAGTATGGGATTACGAAGATCTGAAAGAAATGTGCGACATGGATGCTGTTGAAGCATTCCGCAAACGCGCTCTGAACCCAGAGCATCCAACCATGCGTGGTTCTCACGAAAACGGAGATATCTTCTTCCAGCATCGTGAGGCTTGCAACACTTACTATGATGCAGTTCCAGCAATCGTAGAAGAGTACATGGGTAAAGTTAACGCAAAACTGGGTACTGATTACCAGCTGGTTAACTACTACGGCGCACCGGATGCTGACCGTGTTATCGTTGCAATGGGCTCCATCTGTGACGTAGCAGAAGAAGTTATCGACTACCTGACCGCAAAAGGCGAGAAGGTTGGTCTGGTTAAAGTAAGACTGTACCGTCCATTCCCAGCAAAACACCTGCTGAATGCAATCCCTGCAACCGCTAAGAAGATTGCTGTTCTGGACCGTACCAAAGAGCCAGGCGCATTTGCAGAGCCTCTGCATCTGGACGTTATGTCCGCAATGAGCGAGGCTGGACGTGAGGCTACCATCATCGGCGGTCGTTACGGTCTGGGCTCCAAAGACACCACCCCGGCAAGCATCTTCGCAGTTTACAACGAACTGGCAAAAGACGCTCCGAAGGCTCGTTTCACCCTGGGTATCAAGGATGACGTTACCAACCTGTCCCTGGATGAAGAGGCAGCTCCAAACACCGCAGCAGAAGGCACCATCGAATGCAAATTCTGGGGTCTGGGCGGCGACGGTACTGTTGGTGCAAACAAGAACTCCATCAAGATCATCGGTGACCACACCAACAAATATGTACAGGCATACTTCCAGTATGACTCCAAGAAGACCGGCGGTATCACCATCTCCCATCTGCGTTTTGGCGACAAACCGATCAAGAGCCCATATTACATCAACAAGGCTGACTTCGTTGCTTGCCACAACCCATCCTATGTAACCAAGGGCTACAAGATGGTTCGTGACGTAAAACCAGGCGGCGTATTCCTGATCAACTGCCAGTGGACTCCAGAAGAGCTCAACGAGCATATGCCTGCTGAAGCAAAACGCTACATCGCAAAGAACAACATCCAGCTGTACACCATCAATGCAATTGACAAGGCAATCGAGATTGGTCTGGGCAAACGTACCAACACCATCCTGCAGTCTGCATTCTTTGCTCTTGCCGGCGTTCTGCCAAAAGAAGACGCAATCAACTACATGAAAGATGCAGCTACCCGCAGCTTCTCCAAGAAGGGCGAGGCTATCGTTAAGATGAACCACGACGCAATCGACGCTGGTTTTGACTACTATGTCAAGATCGATGTTCCTGCTGACTGGGCTAACGCAGAAGATCACTGCGAAAAGGTTGAGCTGCCAGGCGACAACAAGAAACTCGTTAAGATGGTAAGCGACATCATGGAGCCAGTTTCCAAGATGGACGGCGACAGCCTGCCTGTATCCGCATTCGTTGACCATGCAGACGGTACCTTCGAGCAGGGCGCTTCCGCTTACGAAAAACGCGGCGTTGCTGTTATGGTTCCAGAGTGGAATGCTGCTACCTGTGCTCAGTGTAACAAGTGTTCTTATGTCTGCCCACATGCTACCATCCGTCCATTCGCACTGACCGCTGAGGAAGCTGCAAATGCTCCTGAGTGTGCAACCATCGTGGACAAAAAAGGTAAAGGCAAAGATGCTTACAAATACTCCCTGGCTGTATCTCCAATGGATTGTATGGGCTGTGGCGTATGTATCGGCGTCTGCCCAACCAACTCTCTGACCATGGTTCCAAGAGAGACCCAGGACAACAAACAGCCTGCATTCGATTACATGGTTGCTAACGTATCCGTTAAGAACGATATGGTAGACAACACCGTTATCGGCAGCCAGTTCCAGAAACCTCTGCTCGAGTTCTCCGGCTCTTGTGCAGGTTGTGCTGAAACTTCCTATGCTCGTCTGATCACCCAGCTGTTTGGTGACAGAATGTACATCTCCAACGCAACAGGTTGTTCCTCTATCTGGGGCGGTCCTGCTGCTACATCCCCATACACTGTCAACGCTAAGGGCCATGGTCCGGCTTGGGCTAACTCCCTGTTCGAAGACAACGCTGAGCATGGCTTCGGTATGTACCTCGGCCAGAAGGCAATCCGTGAACAGCTGATCGAGAAGGTTCGCAATGTCGTTGAAAACGGCAGCAACGAAGCTGTAAAGGCTGCTGGTCAGAAATATCTGGATACCGTAAACAACGGCAAAGAAAACCAGGCTGCTACCGATGAACTGGTTGCTGCTCTGGAAGCTTGCGGCTGTGACAAGGCAAAAGAAATCCTGTCCCAGAAAGAGTACCTCTCCAAGAAATCCGTATGGATCTTCGGTGGTGACGGCTGGGCATACGATATCGGCTTCGGCGGCGTAGACCACGTTCTGGCTTCCGGCGAAGATGTCAACATCATGGTATTCGATACTGAGGTATACTCCAACACCGGCGGTCAGGCTTCCAAGGCTTCCCAGATCGGTCAGGTTGCTCAGTTCGCAGCTGCTGGTAAAGCAATCGCGAAGAAGAGCCTGGCAGAAATCGCAATGTCCTACGGCTACATCTATGTAGCTCAGATTGCGATGGGCGCTGACATGAACCAGACCATCAAAGCTATGGCTGAAGCTGAAGCTTACCCAGGTCCATCCCTCATCATCGGTTACGCTCCATGTGAGATGCACTCCATCAAGGGCGGCATGGTTAACTGCCAGAAAGAGATGAAACGTGCGGTTGATTGCGGTTACTGGAATATGTTCCGTTACAACCCAGCTCTGAAGGCAGAGGGCAAAGATCCATTCATCATGGACAGCAAAGCACCAACCACCGACTACAAAGAGTTCATCATGGGCGAGGCTCGTTACTCCTCTCTGACCCGCGCATTCCCAGAGAGAGCAGAAGAGCTCTTCAACAAGGCTGCACAGAACGCTAAGGACAGATATGAACATCTGCTCCGTCTGGGCGCACTGTACGCTGCAAAATAAGAAATCTCCTGTGAGATAATCAAAATCCCGCTTTCATCTTGAAAGCGGGATTTTTTTCGTGCAAAAATTTGATTCGGAGAAACGGCGGTTGCAAATTGAAAAAAGCTATGGTATTCTGAAACGAGACAGACCGAAATCGGTTGGAGCAGAGGAAAGAGAGGACAGAACCATGAAGATTATGGCGGTGGATTTTGGTGATTCCCGTACCGGAATCGCCATTTGTGATAGGGGCGAGCTGCTGGCAAGCCCGGTGTGCGTGATTGAGGAGAAGCATTTCCCGACCACGGTGAAAAAGACAGCAGAGCAGGCACAGGAGCAGGGAGCCCAGAAAATCGTGGTGGGACACCCGCTGAATATGGACGGCAGCAAGGGCCCCAGAGCCCAGCTGTGCGAGGAATTTGCCGAGCAGCTGCGGGAGCTGGTTGAGGTGCCGGTGGTGCTGTGGGATGAAAGACAGACCACCGTTTCTGCCATCGGTTTTTTGAACGAGACCAACACCAGAGGCAAGAAGCGCAAGCAGGTCATCGACGCGGTGGCCGCAACCATTATTTTGGAAAATTATCTGAACTATCGCAGAAATCATCAGGAGGAGGAATAGGATGGGAGCAATGCAGAAGCTGGCAGGTCTGATGAGACGGGCAATCGAAAAGTATGATATGATACAACCGGGAGACCGCATCGCAGTCGGCGTCAGCGGAGGAAAGGACTCGGTGGCGCTGCTGGTGGGGCTGTGCAAGCTCCGCGACTATATCGGAATCCCGTATGAGGTGGTTGCCATCACGCTGGACCCGTGCTTTGGCGGCGTTGAGACCGACTATTCCCCCATCGCTCAGCTGTGCGAGCAGTTGGGAGTTGAGTATGTCCTCAAGCGGACGGAGATTGGTCAGATCATCTTTGATGTGCGCAATGAGAGCAACCCGTGCAGCCTGTGCGCAAGGATGAGAAGGGGTTGTCTGCACGATGCGGCAAAGGAAAACAACTGCAACAAGATTGCGCTGGGCCACCACTATGATGATGCAATCGAGACCTTCATCATGAATCTGTTTCAGGAGGGAAGGGTTGGATGCTTTCAGCCGGTGACCTACCTGTCCAGAAAGGATTTGACCATGATTCGCCCGATGGTGATGGCAGAGGAAAGCATGATTTCGGCGGCGGTTCATCACGAAAACCTGCCGATTGTCAAGAGCAAATGTCCTGCGGACGGAAACACCAACCGCGAAAAAACCAAAGAATGGATTCGCATGATGGACAAGGAAAGCAGGGGCTTCAAAAAGCGGTTATATGGTGCTCTGGAACGAG
>URFD01000111.1 GCA_900547015.1 uncultured Oscillospiraceae bacterium
AAGCAAAATCGTAAATATCGCCGCCGCGCTTTCGGGAAGAATTGGGAGAGGACAGGAAAAGCCCGAGCAGTTTCGGCGTCTCCCGATTCTGCCCGAGCCTTTCGCAGTCTTTGTTATTGTCTGTAATACTGAATCAGCGACTGTGTGCCGTCATCCTGATGGCCCATCTCTGCCATCTTCTGATACAGCTCCAGAACGGTGTTGAGCATTTCCAGCTCTACCCCGGCTTTTCTGCTCTCTTCCTGAACAATCTTCATATCCTTGATAAAGTGCTTGATAAAAAATCCGGGAGCAAAATCGCCTGCCAGCGCACGCGGAGCCATATTATTGAGCTGCCAGCTGCCTGCCGCTCCGGCGCCGATGGCTGCCAGCATCTTCTGTGGGTCCAGACCTGCTTTTTCCGCATAAATCAAAGCCTCGGTATATGCTGCGGTTGCTCCTGCTACCGCAATCTGGTTGGCTGCCTTGGTGTGCTGTCCGCTGCCTGCCGGGCCCATGTGGATGATATTTTTGCCCATGCAGGAAAACAGTGGCATTGCCTCCTGAAAATCAGCTTCATCTCCGCCGACCATAATCGACAGGGTTGCATTGCGCGCACCGCTGTCTCCGCCGGAAACCGGTGCATCCATCACACGGATTCCCTTGGCTTTTCCCTGCTCATACAGCTGCTGTGCGAGCGATGGCGAGGATGTGGTCATATCGATGACCAGAGTGCCCGGACGCGCGCTGTCCAAAATGCCTCCCGGTGCACAGAACACCTCCTGAACATCCGTTGGGTAGCCTACCATCACAAAAACATAGTCCGCATCCTGCACCGCCTGTGCGATGGTGCGGCAGGGACGAATCCCAAATTCCCGTTCCAGCGGCTCAAGCTGTTCATATCTGCGGGTATACGCGCTGACCTGCCAGCCATTTTTTGCAAGATGTCCTGCCTGCTGACTTCCCATAACACCGGTGCCAATCCATGCAACATGATTTTTTTCCATGCTGATTCCTCCTTCATCAGCCCCGAGCTTCGGGGCAATTTGATTCAATATTATTTTTGCAGATACTGGTGAAACCATTCGGTGATTTCACGCAAGCGGCGGATGCGGTGCTTCGGTTTGCCGTTTCGGCTCAGCTCATGGTTTTCTCCATGGAACAGGCAAACTCTGGTTGGGACACCGTGCATCCGCAGGGCGGTAAACATCTGAAGCGCATCCCCCATCCAGCAGCGGTAGTCCTCATCCGACTGGATAAACAGGGTCGGGGTTTTGCAGCGGTCCGCATATTTCAGCGGCGAACGGTCCCACATCGCTTCCTGGCTGGTCCACGGGTCGGACTGAACCGCACTTAAATTATGATAATAACCGATATCGGTGGTCAGACATTTGCTGATAAAGTTCGAGATTGAGCGCTGGGAGGCTACTGCCGCGAACCGGTCGGTGTGGCCGACAATCCAGTTTGCCATATAGCCGCCATAGCTGCCACCTGTCATGCCCAGATGGCCGCGGTCAATCTGCGGATAATGCACCAGAACATGGTCGGTGAATTCCATCAAATCCTGATAGTCCAGCACACCGTAGCGGGTTCCGCGGATGTCGGCAAATTCGTTGCCCTTGCCGTCTCCTCCGCGCGGATTGCAGAAGAATACGAAATAGCCCTCGCTTGCCCACAGCTGCATCTCGTGGAAGAACACCTCTCCGTATACAGTTTTGGGGCCGCCGTGTACATCCAGAATGGCAGGGTAGGTTTTGGCTGGGTCGTAATCCACCGGTTCGATGACCCATCCGTCAATCTCAACACCGTCGCTGTCGAGGAAGGGCAGCCGATGAAGCGGCTGAACGGCATGGGTGGAGAGGAACTCATCGTTGAAGGAGGTCAGCGGAATTTCCTGCTGTTCCCCTTCCCGACAGGTGTACAGCTCCTGCAGGCCATTATCGCGCATCGCAACATAGTAAAATACTCCGTCACAGTAGTCGAAGCAATCCACGCTTCCGCTAAAGGTCGGTGTTGCCGGAGAGATACTGCCGTCCGGATTCAAGCAGACAACCTCCGAACTGTAGCCTCTGGTTTGGATGTAATACCATGCCTGCTCGGTTCCCTTTTTGGAGCGTCCTCCGCCGTGGCGGCAGTCGGAGCCGACGCTGGAATGGATGCTCAAATCCGGAGAAGCCAGCTCGGTCAAGGCTCCGGTAACAGGGTCTGCCAAGAAAAAGACCGGGTTCTCATTGGTGCCGTACCGCTCTCCGGTGGAGGCTGCCACCACGATGCGGCTTCCCATAAAGCCTGCTGCGTCCACCCCGTAGCGATGCTCCAAGCCAATCTCTGTGGTCTTGCCGGTATGCAGCTCGGTTAAGTACATATCATCCTTCTGGTCATCCATCCACTCGTACTCGTGTCCGTAGTAGAGGACGAGGTCTGCTTTCGGCTCATAGTCGAAGGAGCTGACATTCATATACTCCGGAGAAAGCAGCTTGCATTCTCCGCTTTCGCTGTCGAACAGGTAGAGGCGGTCTCTCTTTTTATTGACGACCCCTTTTCCATTCGCCCAGAACGGAAGCTCGTCGAACACCTCATAGTCCTGTTCTTCCTCCAGCCGCTCCAGTGCCTGCTCCTTTTCCTTGCCTTCCAGACCTTCCAGAGAAGGTGCATAATGGTCGAAGGTGCCAATCAGCAGATACTCATGCTCGCCGACGCGGCGCAGAGATTTTGCCTTCATCGGTACCACGAAGGCTTCCTCCGCTTCTCCTCCGTGCAGGCTGATGCGGTTGTATACCGTCTGCTCCTGACCGGGCTTTGGCGGATTTTCCTTGCGGCGGTCTCCCGGGAACAGCAGGGTTTCGTCATCCAGCCAGATGAAGCTGCTCTCCTTGTCACCTGCGGTCAGCTTGTGGGCCTTGCCGTTTTCATGCACCCAGATATTGGAGCGGTACCGATTCTTCTGAACATCGGCTTGGCTGACTACAAAGGCGACCGCCTTGCCGTTTGGAGAACAGGTCACTTCGGACAGGCAACGAATATTCCCCAAATCCTCCATCGTAATTTTATTCATGTTAAAACTCCTCCTCCGTCAATTCGATTACTTTATCCTAAATCCTGTGTTTGGGTCAGTTCGATTTGCGGCTGCCCGAAGCCTTCCAGCTCCAAAACGGAGATTTCATTGACGCCCGGATGCAGCAGCGGTGCCGGCAGATACAGCGTTTTCTGCGGTCCGGCAGGATTCCAGTAGCGGCCCAGATGAAAGCCGTTGATATACACGGCTCCTTTGACAAATCCATCCAGACGGACAAAGGTATCTGCCGGCTGGTCTACCGTAAATTCACCGGTCAGGAAGGCAGGACAACGTTCCGATTCTACCGGGCCATCTCCGGAAGTAATGGGGTGGTCACAAGGCAGGGTGTACATCTTCCAGCCAAACTGGAACTGTCCGCCCAGCTTGACCCCTTGCAGGATTCCCTTTTCGTCCCGCAGCTTGGGTCCATAGTTGATTCGTCCCAGATTTTCGACCAGAATCCGCAGCTGGGCGCTCTGACCTGCCTGAAATTCCAGAAAGATTGGGTCATCCCGTCGTCCGGTACGCTCCTTGATTCCGAGCAGCTGGCCGTCCAGATAAATCAAAGCGCGGTCGTGCAGTCCCTGAATGGTCAGCTCCGATTTCTGGAACGGCCCATGCAAGGTTGTTTCATAGAGTACAAAGCCGAAATCCTGTCCCAGCTCCTCCATCGTCATGGTATGAGCACAGCAGACCGGTTCCGGAAGATGGTCAAACATCGGGGCCTGTCGGGTAAGCTGCACCGTTCCAAAGCTCTTTTTCGGGCAATTCCGGACCGGAAGCTCCGGTGCCGCTCCAAAATGACGCTCCACAACCGTTTTGATTGCATCATATTTCGAGGTCAAATCTCCGCACTCACTGACCGGACAATCATAGTCATAGCTGGTGACGGTCGGTTGGTAGCAGCCATCATAATTCGCGCCGTTTGTAAAGCCGAAATTGGTTCCGCCATGGAACATATACAGATTGACCGAACCTCCATCGCTGAGCATTTCATCCAGCGTTGCGGCAGTATCGTCGCTTTCCCGGCGGTGGTGCTCCTCATACCAATGGTCGAACCAGCCATTCCAGAACTCGGTACACATCACCGGACGGTTTGGTGCAAAGCGGCGCAGGGTATCAAAATGGGTTTTTCCGAGACTTCCGAAGTTTGCTGTTGCCAGATATTCCGGAAGGCTGCCGCCGCCAAGCATCAGCTCGTTTGGCCCATCCGAGGTAAAAAACAGCTCATTGACCCCATTGTCCCGATAAATTTGGGCAACCGCCCGCAGATAATCCTTATCATTTCCATAGCTACCATACTCATTTTCCACCTGAACCGCGATGATATTACCGCCATTTTCCGCAAAATATGGCCGCAGCTGTGCAAACAACTGCCGGTAGTAGCGGGCAACCTTCTCCAGAAAACACGGGTCATTACAGCGCAGGTGCATCCCGTGGTAGGTCAACAGCCAAGACGGCAGACCTCCAAAGTCCATCTCGGCGCAGATATACGGTCCCGGACGCAGAATCACATACAGTCCCAGCTCCTGAGCGGTGCGGACAAAGCGTGCAATATCCAGACCTCCGGAAAAATCGAACTGTCCCTCTTTGCGCTCATGCAGATTCCAGCAGGTATAGGTCTCAACTGCATTGAATCCGCAGGCACGCAACTTGCGCAGTCTGTCCTCCCAGTAGTCGGGAACCACGCGGAAATAATGAATCGTTCCCGAAATCAGAGTAATAGGCTTTTGGTCCAGATAGAACGTTTCGTTTTGATAAGTCAGTCTACTCATAGGCCGCCTCCTTTTGTATCAAAACCCCGGATATTGAGGTTTTCTCTTCATTTTGAGCATGGAATCCGCAGGTGGTATGGTTCTGTTCGGCTCCAAGGAATCTCGTCTATCAGTATAAACCTCCCGGGTTCATTTGGCAAGGCATTCCAGCACAGAATATACAATCTGTGATGTTTTGCTCATTTGTTTTTGGTGGTGTTGCACATCTTTTTCCCAACCGTTTTTCCCCTGCGTTTTGAAGCGTTCGGATTCTTTTTTCGGAAACACCAATGCCGCCCGCCAGCACGGGATACTTCACGCTGGTCTTATAGGTGGTCTGCTCACCGTTGACGTAGCAGACATAGTT
>URFD01000112.1 GCA_900547015.1 uncultured Oscillospiraceae bacterium
GAGACCTTCGCCCTTTTCGTAACGAACAAAGGAAACGATTTCAATCTTGCCGCCGAGCTCTTTTGCTTTTGCTTCGGTGTAAGATTTGATGGTCTGGTCGCCATCTTTGATGAATTCCTGATCGATCAGGCAGTTCTCTTTGTAGAATTTCTTGATTCTGCCCTGAACCATCTTCTCAGCGATTGCTTCTGGTTTGCCTTCGTTGATAGCCTGAATCTTCAGAATTTCTTTTTCTTTCTCGAGAACTTCAGCTGGAACCTCAGACTCGTTCAGGTAGGTTGGGTTTGCAGCAGCGATCTGCATTGCTACATCTTTACCATACTCTTCGAAGCCTTCTTTGTCAGCAACGTCAGTATCAAATTTAACCATAACACCGATATTGCCGCCTGCATGGATGTAGGTAGCAACTTCGCCTTCGTAGCGAACGAAACGTCTGATTTTGATGTTTTCGCCGATGGTCTGGATTTTTTCGGTGGTCAGTTCAGCGATGGTCTTGTCGCTGTCAACTGCTTTACAAGCGTTCAGAGCGTCTACATCAGCAGGGTTTGCTTCTGCAACGGTCTTAGCGCAGGTATCAACAAATGCCTGGAACTCAGCATTCTTTGCGACGAAGTCGGTCTCAGCATTGATTTCGATTACAACGCCAACCTTCTTGTCGGTGTCAACATATGCTTTCACAACGCCCTCAGCAGCGATACGGTTTGCTTTCTTTGCGGCAGCAGCCAGACCCTTTTCGCGGAGAAGTTCGATTGCTTTTTCCTGATTGCCGTCTGCTTCTGTCAGAGCTTTTTTGCACTCCATCATGCCGCAGCCAGTGATTTCACGCAGTGTCTTTACGTCCTGAGCTGTAAATGCCATGTTAAATTCCTCCAAACTAAAACTGATTCAAGTTTAAAAAAGGTCCCGACAAATGGTTTGTCGGGACCGGTCATTCTACTTGTCCGACGACAGAAAATTATTCAGCGTCTTTTTCTTCCTCGGAAGCTTCCTCAGCGTTCTGTGCGCCCTGTCTGCCTTCGATGATCGCGTCAGCCATGGTACCAGCAATCAGCTTAACAGCACGGATTGCATCGTCGTTACCAGGGATAACGTAATCGATTTCGTCTGGGTCACAGTTGGTGTCAACGATAGCTACCAGCGGAATGCCCAGTTTCTTTGCTTCAGCAACAGCGATTCTTTCTTTTCTTGGGTCAACGATGAACAGTGCGCCAGGCAGTTTGTCCATATTTTTGATACCGCCAAGGTATTTCTCGAGCTTCTCGATCTCGAGTTCCAGTTTTGCAACTTCTTTCTTTGGCAGACGCTCGAAGGTGCCGTCTTCCTGCATTTTGTGCAGCTGCTCCAGTCTCTGGATTCTGCGACGGATGGTCTTGAAGTTGGTCATCATACCGCCCAGCCATCTAGCGTTTACATAGTGTGCGCCTGCACGCTCTGCTTCTTCTTTGATGGACTCGCCAGCCTGTTTCTTGGTACCAACGAACAGAACGTTGTCGCCGTTTGCAGCAACATCACGAACGAACAGGTAAGCCTCTTCCAGTTTCTTTACGGTTTTCTGCAGGTCGATGATGTAGATACCGTTTCTTTCAGTGAAGATGTATCTTGCCATCTTCGGGTTCCATCTGCGGGTCTGATGACCAAAGTGTACGCCTGCTTCCAGCAGCTGTTTCATAGATACTACGCCCATGTTAAAGTCCTCCTTAAGGTTAAACCTCCGTCTCGAACGCTCTGCCGGAATTCCGAAGGATAGCTACCAATGGGCTCGGTAAATATCCTGCCCGCACAAGGTGCAGGTTTGCCTGTCGGCACCATCCGGCCAATCCGAAACGTGTGTTATTAAGATACGGCTTTTTGCCGTTCCCGAATATTATAGCAAAGCCCCTGCAAAAATGCAAGGGCTTTTTATCCTTTTTATCCGCTTTTTGCGAGTTTTTCTGTTGTGTCAGGAGGCCGTTTTTTCCTGTGCCGTTTTTTGGTCAGAGTGTCCAAAAGCACTCACCCTCTGCTGCGGCGCCGCAGCTGTGAGCGGCAGTTTACCAGAATCGTGTCCTCCCCTATGATTTCAATATCCTCCCACGGGATGACCAAATCCTCCTCACGGCCCAGCAGCCCGAACAGCCGGTATCTGCCGTGAATCACCACTGCGGTCAGGGTCGCGTTTCGGGTGTCCAGCTCCACATCTCCCACGCACCCCAACCGGACACCGTCCGCAGCGTTGACTACATCTTTATATTTAAAATCATTGATGCGGCATATCAATTCCACTCACCTGCCTTTTCCATCGATGGTTCCAGTTTATGAACCATCCTTTGAAAATAGACCGGCAGAGCATGATTGCCGCCAAAGGCCTAGTGGCTGTTGACATCGATGCGCTTGTTTTCCAGCTTGGAAAAGACGATTTTCTGGCTGCTGTACAGTCCGTAGTATCCGGACATCATGTAGGCAATCGCGCTGGCAATTCCAAAAAAGATGACACCCTCTCCGCCAAACAGCTCCACTGCCAATACAAAGGAAGCAACCGGGCAGTTGATGACTCCGCAGAACAGCGCAATCATGCCGATTCCTGCGGAGAAGGATGGGTCCAACCCGAGCAGCGGACCTGCCACGCAGCCAAAAGTCGCACCTACAAAGAAGGTTGGGACGATTTCTCCTCCCTTAAACCCTGCTCCGAGGGTGAGCGCGGTAAAGAGAATCTTCAGGAAAAAGGCATACCACTCCGCCTGACCCGACACCGCGCGGTTGATGACATCCATACCTGCTCCGTTGTAATCCCTTGTGCCCACCAGAAGGGTCAGCAGAATGACCAAAATGCCGCCGACTGCCGCGCGCAGAATCGGATTTGAAAAACACTTTTTGTACAGGTGGCCCGCATGGTGCATCGCCATACAGAACAGAGCGCTGACGACTGCACAGAGGACGGAAAGCAGAATCACCTGAATCACGGTCACCGGACTCAGCGCCGGAATCATCCCGATGTCAAATGCCGTCGGGGCAATCCCGAAGCTGCTGGCAATCCCATAACCAATCAGTGAGCCGGTCAAACACGGAACCAGCGCCGAGTAATGCATAACGCCGACGCTGATGACCTCAATCGCAAAGATGGTCGCGGTCAGCGGAGTTCCAAACAATGCGGCAAAGCAGGTACTCATACCGCACATAATCATAATTTGATGGTCCTGCTGGTTGAGCGAAAAGCCGTCTGCCAGCCGCGCTCCAACACTTCCTCCAATTTGGAGGGCTGCACCCTCCCTGCCGGACGAACCACCCAGCAGATGGGTCAATACGGTGCTGATAAAAATCAGCGGTGCAGTACGGAAGCGCAGCGGATTCTCACCGCGCACCGCCTGAATGATGGTGTTGGTTCCCATATCCTGCTCCATCCCGCTTTTCTGATACAGCAGGACAATGGCAACACCGCCCAGCGGAAGAAGATACAGCAGCCATGGAAGGGCCATCCGCAGCTCTGTTGCTTTTTCTACAGTAACATGAAACAGCACTCCCATCAATCCCACAACCACGCCGACTACCGAAGCCAGCAGCAGCCATTTTGCAAAAACCTTTACTGTTCCTAAAATCTTGTTTGTCCGATCATTCCAACCCTGTTGCTCCATCAGGTTCACTCCTCTTTTTGTCATCGAAATCATTCTCATTGTTGTCTATTCTTCGGAGGCTTCGGGGGCTTCTTCCCCGTTCGGAACTAAATCTGCCGTCCCCAGCTCCAACAATTTTTCTCCTCGGACAACCGCACCAAAGCCCTCTTGCTCATCCCAAGTGCAGGAGAAGGCTACTGCGGTTGTATCCGTCCGCGGGTCATACCAAATTCTCTGCGGATACAGCAGAGCCGCAAAGCTATTTTTATCCTGAACATTCGGCATCTCCGGGGCATTGTCCGACATGAGATGTCCGTATTCCAGCTGCATAAGCGGATAGCGGTCGGTCAAGCCCGTCATGATGGTATCGAGTACCCGATATTGGTTGGACAAAAGTTGCTCACACAAAGGAAGAACCTCCTCCTCTGTGCCGGCTTCTAAAGGAATCAGCAGTGGGTAACGGTCCTCTTGGTCAAAATATCCTTCCCACTCCCGAAGCCGAATCTCGCCCTGATACAAATTTCCATCGTATGTAAGCCACGGCGGAAGGTCCTCCTCCGGCAGATAAAAGGAATCCCCCTCTTCTAGCTCGACCTCCTCGGCAGACTCCTCACACTGTGCATCGACAAACCATGCCACCAGCTGGCAAATTCGCCCAGTCTCATCCAGCCCCCAGTAAACCGGATACTGGCCTTCTCCCCGTCCGGTGCGGAAGAACGGCAGACGGTAGGAGGTTCCCGGAATTTCCCAGATGAAAAACAAACCTTCCTGTTCCAGCAAGGGCGCCAGAAAATCCCAGCCAAAATTTCCGCTCGGAAAACGGTCCTGCCAGCGTTCCGCTACCGTGCAGAATGCTTGATGAACCTTTTCATCGCAGAAGCAGCCCCAGCCGCTGTCCGCAAAAAAGCCGTAGTATCCGCCGTCAAAATCCTGTAGCTCTTCCTCGCCGACCAAAGCCTGCTCATAGCGGATTGCCGGATTGTAGTTAAACAGCAGACGGGCGGCGGCGCACAGCGGGCCATCCTCGGAATGGAGGACGGACAGCTCGAGCGGATATTTGCCAACCGGAGCCGGCACAAAATAAGGTGTCTCCTGACGCTGATGCAGATAGCAAATCGGGTCGCGCACCAACAGCTCCCCGCTGGGAACCGGACAAAGCCCTGCACGAATGACCTCCAATTCCTTTCCGCCCAGCTCACCTTGCAAAAAATATCGTTCAAGGTCCACCTCGGCGCACAGCTCATCTCTCATTTGCATCCATTGGTGAATCCATTCTTTTTTGGGAATCATCGTTTTCCTCCTGTTCCTGCCTGCAAGCTCAACATCATTCCGGTTCGGGCAAGTGTCTCAATTCACACTCCCTGCGAAAGTATTTCAATTCACACCCCCTGCATAAGGATTCGGGCAAGTATTTCAATTCACGCCCCCTGCATAAGGATTCGGGCGAGCATTTCAATCCACGCCCCTGCGCAAAAGAAACCGCGACCATCCCAGCGACGATCGCGGTTTCTCCATTTCAATCCTCACTCATA
>URFD01000113.1 GCA_900547015.1 uncultured Oscillospiraceae bacterium
AACTTTTGGGGGTCACTTCAAATTTCGACAGGATTTTTCTTGTAATCTTTCAGTTCAACAAAACAGGGACACATTCTGCTTACAGGCCAGTACTACTTCTTATCGTTGGAAAGCCCGTCTTTGACCTGCTTTCCATTTTTGTAGTAGCTCCACTCGCCGCTGTCATTCTGTGTCCATCCGTTTGCGGTCTGGGGGTCAATGTCAATTTCCACAAACCGCCGCAGAACGGCAGCAACTTCGGCGCGGGTAGCCGTTCCCTTGGGGTCAAAGCGGTTATTCGTCTTACCTGCCAGGACTCCTGCCTGCTGCATGGACTTGACCGCTTTCTTTGCCCAGCTGCTGATATTTTCGTTGTCCGCAAAGGTCGCAGCTTCCAGAGTTTTCGGAACCGCGTAGCCCAGCTTGGCAGCATAGTTTTTCATGATAACCGCCATCTGCTCGCGGGTGATACTGCTATCCGGGCTAAAGGTGGTGTCACTTGTGCCGTCCACAATGCCCTTGCTTACCGCCCAGTTGACATAAGGAGCATAGTCGGCATCGGTTTTGACATCGGTGAAGGTTCCGGTCTGATAACCAGCCGGGTCAACACCTGCCAACCGTCCCAATGCGGCGATGAACATTCCTTTGGTCATCGCGTCGTCAGGGCTGAATGTGGTCTCGCTGGTGCCGGAGAGCAGTCCACGGCTAACAGCAAAGAGAATGTTGTCCTTTGCCCAATGGTTGGCAATATCGGTGAAGTTAGCACCTTTTGCATCGTAGCCTATGCCGTAAATGCCGGGATGATCTACATAGAAGATGACTGCCTTCTGGTCGGCATCATAGCTGGATTTGGTGATCCGCTGTACCTTGCCCGCAGCATCCACAGAAAGTGCATAGAGGTTTCCGGTCTGTTCACCCTTCGCCGGAACATAAGGAATCGCAATGCGGATGCTCTTTTTGTTCAGGTCGGTCAGCCGAATTTCTTTGTTGTTTTTCACCGTCCACAGGGAGATGTCATAAACAGGACGATTGCCGATAGCGGACTTTGCCTCACCAGAGGAGACTGTACTATTCTTCATCTTCAGGATAATATCGCCGTTGGTCTGGCGGTTCAGCTCCTTGATGGTGTCCAAGGTGAAGCCGAGGTCCATCATCTGGTCTGTACCGATGGTGAAGCTCTTGACTCTTTTTCTTACCAAGGTGTCTATCATATCCGCTTTCAGAGTGATCTGCGCTCCATCCAGCTTCTGATTCAGCTCCATCGGAATTTTCACCGCAATCCCATTTTTCCGGTTTCCCTGCTTTTTCGCGTCATTCTTCGCTGCTTTGATGGCATCCGACAGGTACGACTTGGTAATGGTCACATTACCCTTGCTGTCTGCTTTGAGCTTCTTGTTCTGCTTCTCAGCAGGGATATTCGGTCTGTCCTCATCGGGGCGCTGGGTGCTGGTGGTCTGATTGCCAACAGAATCATCCCGATTGTTAGAGGACGAGCTACCGGAGGAGGTATCCCCGTTGCCGCCACTGGAAGGCTTCATGGAAACGGTCAGCGTACCAGGGAGATAGGTAATCTCGTAGTTGTCTTTTGACAGCGTGCTGGTGGCGATGATTGCCGTTGTGCCGGCTTTATTCATATCCGGCGTCTGCTCATAGGTCAGTGTCACTTTGCAGTTCAAGGCATCTGCATCAAGCAGTCCTTCCACCTTGTAGTCCTTGTTTGCTTCCGGGTTGCTCAGGTCAGGTGCATCGCTGCCGGTGTAGGCACTCTTGTCCAGTGCTGTCACGGTAACTGCTTTTTTCGCTATGGTCACATCCACACTCTGCGGCTCCACATCTGCGTATTCTTTGTTTCCCTCCACCTGGTACCAGACGGTGTAGGTCCCTGCGTTTTTCGCGGTAGGAAGCTGCTCGCTCCATTCGAAATCGTCGAGTTCACCAACGCCATAGAGCATCGTGCCGATGCTGGTCGTGCCTGCCGTAACCAAAGTCTGTTCCTCGCCGTTGTAGGTCAGGGTGTTTGCCACAGGGGCTGTCACAACGGGGACGTTCTTGTTCTTTGCATTGACATCGATGATCAGGGTAAATGAATCATAGTTTGTGGAATCGACTTGCACCGAAACTTCGCCGACAGAACCCGTCTTTTCCGTGTTGTTGTACAAGATCGGAAGGCTCAGCTTGCCGTTTATAATTTCGGCTTCTTTCGGGATAAGGGAATAATAACCGCCAATGTCGACTTTCAGATCAGAGTAAGTCACAGTACCATAGGTCTTTCCCTCATCCAGTTTCGGCAGGAAGGAACTCATCTCAAACTCATAGGTATCAATTTGCTTGTTCACAATCTCAATCGACTGGTCAGCATAGGCATATCCCTCCGAATTGAGCGGAACTTTGGTGATGGTGCCGTTGATGTGGGCTGTGCCATTTTTCAGTTTATAGTTTTTTGTCTTGGCGTTTTCTACCAGCTTCACTGTGATGTCAAGGGGCTTGTTCTCGCCCGGAGTGGCATCATTAAAGGAAGCTGTAACAGTGAAGTCCTCCGAAGTGAGTGTTTCTTCTCCCTGAAGGCCGCTGAAAGTCGGTTTGATATCCACGGCAGCGGTTCCGTCATACTGCTTTTCGTAGGTTTTTGGCAGATTGACGGTCAGCTCTGCGGGGTCAATCTTCCACTCTTTCGTGATTGTACCGGTGTAGTTTCCAGTACCAGTAACGCTGAGTGTGTATGTGCCTGCGTTGGTCTCTAGTGTTCTGTTCAGCTCGTAACCGTCTTTCAGCGTTTCTCCGTTCAGCTTGACTTCGACATCCGGAGTCTGCGGCTGGCCGTTGTAGGTCAACTGCTCTACCACCAGCTCCGCGTTGTTGACAAGATTGATCTGATCCACCGTTATGGTTATCGTATTGCTGCTGACGCCGTAATCCTCGCAATAAGCGACGCACTGGTAGATATGGGTACCGCCTTTGGCAGTCAGAGTGCATACATCCGTCGGTGGATTTGGTTGTTCCGGAGTGGCAGGAGGCGCTTCCATCCTGATACCGTCCTGATACCAGCTATAGCGATTAACCTCTTTTCCATCGAGCGTCTCCGCTGTGGCGGTCAGGGTAATCTGCTCGCCGGGACGGTAGGAGTCCTTGTCTTTCATGATGGTCACGCTCTTGATGGGCACTTGCTGCACCGTGGCATTGGTTGCCTGTGTGCCATAAGTAAACCAGTCCCCGTTGCCCTTCTTGATGGCATAACCATTTTCCGTCAAGTCCTTGGGTTTCAGGTTGTCAGAAATCTTCAGCGTACCAATGATGCCCTTTGTCGTGCCGGAGTCCTTGATGGTCGCTTGGACATTCACCGTCAGGCTCTCGATATTCTGTCCGTTCAAATCGAGGGTGAGCGCCTTATCGACGGTCACTGCACCAGACACGGGTTTGAGCAGCGTCAGCGTCTTGCCTTCTGCCTGAGCAAGCGCGCTCTGTATCTCTGTGTAGTAGGTTGTCTCGCCGTCCCCCGTTACGCTGGCAACGCAGGTCTCGCCACATGGGCAGCTGCCATTCTCGAAGTTGTGGGTGTGGGGCTTGATGAGACATTTACCGGAATATTCAAACTGAGACATACCCCATAAATTCACCCAATATTCTTTCTTGGTGATGTCGATTGCCTTCTCGCTTTGGTCATGCAGCCAGTTGCCCTCGGCAAAGATTGCCTTTACCGCGTCATAATCAGGGTTTCCGGAATTTTTGAAAACGAGACGAATTCCGCTATGCAAGGTCGTGTTTGCAACCTCTAATTCCGGGTGTGCGTTAGAGGAGTAGTCCACCCAGAACGTACCAAAAAAGCCGCAGTCTTTTACCGTAAGTTTGCCGCCCTCCATTCCAAGTGCAAGGGCACGCTCCCCTTGATTGGTCAGCTCTACCTTGTCCAGAACAACGGTTCCGCCATAAATATGCAGAGTGCTACCGTTGCCGTCCTCGCTTGTGCTGACCAGCTTGCCATTTTGGATGGTGATATTTGCTGAACTATTCACAAGAATCAGCCCTCCAAAAGCACACCGCTTCAGCGTTTTGTTGTTCAGGTCGAGGGTGAAGTTTCCTTCGCTAACCGAAAGGTTACCATATTCCTCCACAAGCTCAACATCACGCTGTAGCGTTAAGGTCGAGCCTTGGTTTTCGATGGCTGCTGCCCACGCCTCGTTAAAGCTGCTGTAGAATATTTCTGTGCCGTCGGCTTTCTTCAGTGAGGCAACGCTCTCCTGTGCGCCAGCTTCGGTATCCTGCTGCTGTTCATTCTCCTGTGCGCCTTTGCAGACCGAGAGCTCTGCACCCTCTGCTCCGCAGATTGGGCACTCAGTGTTGACCTTTCCTTCTGTACAGCGGGTTGTGCAGGAACATTCCTTCTGTGCGCTGTCTTCGGTGTCCGGCTGCTGTTCATCCTCCTGTGTGCCTTTGCAGACTGAGAGCTCTGCACCCTCTGCTCCGCAAATTGGGCACTCAGTGTTGACCTTTCCCTCTTCACAGCGGGTTGTGCAGGAACATTCCTTCTGTGCGCTGTCTTCGGTATCCGGCTGCTGTTCGTTCTCGCCGCCGTTCTGAGAGTTGCAGATTTCGCAGACATAGCGACAGGGTGTTTCCTCCGTGTAGCCGCAGTCCTCTGTGTGGACGGTGTGGTGCTCGCACAGACCGGTGTCCGACTGTCCGCTCTCCATCACCGCATAAACCGGCGTTTTCCACAGGGTAACCGTCATCGCCACCGACAAAATCAGTGCCAACGACCTTCTTGCTTTGTTTCTCATTGTCTTCCTCCTTATCATCGGAAGGGATTGATCTCCCGTTTCCTTTTATGTTTGATTCTTTTTTTCGGCAGCGCGGTGACTGCCAAAAATATCCTGTCCGGCTTACGGCCTGTCCCAAGGCTTTCGGCAACAGGTAAAACATAACATAAAAATCCGACTCTGCCACAGAATCGTCTACTATTAAAGATATCACCTTTCGGCCCTTTGTCAATATGTTTTGCATGAGATGTCAAAATTCTGCATGATCGGTTCGAATGGAAGGACGGCATCTTTTGCGTCTCCGTGATGCTGGCATCTCGGTAGCTGCTTCGACTCCTATTTTCATATTTCTTCAAAACCAAAAACAGGTGCCTGCCAT
>URFD01000114.1 GCA_900547015.1 uncultured Oscillospiraceae bacterium
GATGTCGGCGCGATAATTGACTTCGTCTGCATCGTAGGCGCTCAACTTTCCGTCATGAAGATAGAATATCTTATCGGGAAGAATACCCGCTATTCGGTCAAAAGGTTATGGGCCGCAAGGACATTCCTTTGGAGCAAGCCGCAGGGGGATGGAGTCTGGATTCGCCGCTATCTGGTGTATTTCGATTTCAGAAATCATCGGGCAGAACCGGAATTTCACGGCCGTGGAATCTGGTGGACGGACGGAAAGACCATCAAGCAGTGGAAACGCGACTGGGGCGAAAAAGCTCAGTATATCATGTGCCAGCGCCCGAAGCTGTCCGCGATGCTGCTGGCCCCCTCTGGTCCGTATCAGCCGTACACGCTGGCATCCCACACTGACCAATTTGAGAGTGATGTTCGGAAAGTGTTGAAATCTGAATGGATGTACCAGTACGATAATCACCTCAATTTTCCGTGGGAAGTTCGGCAGTGGGAAATTGTGAATCGGTATCCGATGGCCGAAAGCCTTGTCAAAACGGGCTGGGCTGACGCTCTGTGCTCTCAGGTGTACGACGAATATGAGCACAGCACCCGCATCAATCTTCGCGCAGAAACCTATTACGGCGTGTTTGGCTTGAACCGTCAGGAACTGGCCGCAGTCTCGCAGAGCAAAAAGTCGTTCCGCGAGGTGGATAATGCGCTGGAATGGAAAGAAGCCGGCCTTGCAATCAATGGCAAGAACATGGCGATGACGGCTAACATCCGAAAACTCTCAGGAATGGCCAAGACATTGCAGGAAAGCGGAATGACGCGGAGCCTGAAATATCTCCGTCAGCAGACAAGGCGAGCCACCGGAAGCTACAACGGCCGGATTGCTCTTCAAGTTGCATCGGACTGGCTGGACTATCTCGATATGGCCGGACAGATGAAGATGAACTTGAATCTTGAAAAGGTTCGTTTCCCGCTGGATCTTAAACGCCGCCATGATGATTTGGTTCTGGAGCGCAATAAGCGGCGCCGAAAGGATGCGCTGAGAGGTGCTGCAAGCAGCATCAAAAAGGATGCCAAGGAACTGGAAAATCAATTCCATATCGAGAACATGTCGATTTGACGGACACGGGCTTCAGCGAAGTGGAGCTTGATGGGCTTCTTCGGGAAGTGGAGGATGCCGACTTCGAGGAATTCTTTACGGAGCCTGTCCAACAGCCGCCCAAAGCGGCCGATGCGGAGCAGAGCGCCGAGACCCAGCAATCTACCCAACCGGAATCTTCTCAGCTCGCTGTGCCGCAGCAGAGCGGCTCTAAGCTCATTCAATGTCCGCATTGCGGAGAATGGTTTGAGACATGAGGCTATGTCTGGCAGGTACATTCCCGGCCGAGAAGATTGTGAAAGAGTACCGCCCAGAATACGTTCTGGAGAGCTTCTTTTACATCCGACCATGGCAAATCGAAGAGATTCCAAAATGGAAAATGTTCCTGCTCGACAGCGGGGCATTTACTTTTATGCACGGCATAGAAGCGTCTTCAAAGCCAGTAGATTGGGATGGCTACCTGAGTCGGTACATCGACTTTATCAACCGCAACAACGTGCAGCATTTCTTCGAGCTGGATGTGGATTCCATCGTAGGTTATGACGCTGTAAAACGCATGAGAGTGCGCCTTGAAGCAGAGACAGAAAAGCAAAGTATTCCGGTCTGGCACCGCTCCCGTGGTCTGGACGAGTTCAAGCGCCTGTGCAGGGACTATCCCTATATCGGCATCGGCGGCTTCGCAATCAAGCACATACAGCCCAGCGAGTACGGCTATGTCCGTCGCTTGGTGCAGTATGCAAATTCTTGTGGGGTGCGGGTGCATGGTCTGGGGTATACCAAAAAGGATGCAGTGAGCTTCGGTTTTTACAGCGTGGACAGCACAACATGGACTACGCAGGTCAATTTCGGAGGGCTGTCGTACTTCAATGGTTCGGAGATGGTCGTGGTCAGACCGCCCAAGGGGATGATCGGGGCTGACTATCGCCGCCGCCGGGAGTACTCGTTGAGAGAGTGGATAAAGTACCAGAAATACCTTGATACGAAAGGAAAATGGCGTGGATTGCCGGAATCCATTCGGACGAATACGGGATGCTAATCGGCGGAGAGCAGGTCAATGATGGGGAGGATTTCTTGGAAAAGAATCTTCCCCTTTTTATCCCGGTTTCGCTTGCCGGACGTGTCCACACAAAGGTTATTGGCCCGGTGAACACGGGAGACTGCATTGTACTTTCCCATATTCCGGGTGTTGGTCGTGCGGCGAAACCGTGCGAATATGTTGACCCGTGCAAAGTGGTTGGTTATGCGGTCGAGGGTGACAATCTGACCGAACAACGGCGGCTCAAAGTCAGAGTGAGAGGTGCTTAATGGCTAACTGGGGGCAAAAAGTCTACCCCTCGGACTATGCGGAAATCAAAGCCTTGCTCAAGGCCGAGGTAGGGAGACGCGGAAAAACAGAGGGAACAGCACGAGGGCAGAGCGTTGGCAGTATGGCGAGTTATAACGGCTCTGCATACGACTTCTCGACGCAACCGACGGATGGAGCGTACATCAAAAACGAACATATCCAAAAAATTACAAAGCCGCTGGATGCGATCAAAGGAACATCGATCACACCCGAAAATGGGGCGCAGATCACAGCGAGCAGGCTGAGCCAAGCGGCAGCAGTGCTAAGCGAGCTGAGCGCGATCCCGGAAAATGCTGCATCAAGCGGGTGCTCTGGCCGCTGCTCTGGCTTGTGTTCCACGGGATGCAATACGGCTTGCACGAGTTGCACCGGCTCCTGCACGGGGAACTGTACTGGGTCTTGCGTGGCATCGTGCGCCAATGATTGCGCTGGCGGATGCAAGGGGAGCTGCCAGGGAACGTGCACGGGGTCCTGCACGGGAACCTGCACTAGAGCGTGTGCAAATAACTGCTCCAGCACTTGCACGGGGTCCTGTACGGGGTCCTGCACGGGTTCGTGTACGGGAACATGCACAAAGGCGTGTGCGAATGATTGCGCTGGCACTTGCGCGGGGTCCTGTACGGGAAGCTGCACGGGAAGCTGCACTGGAAGTTGCACCGGAGGCTGTAACACAACTTGCACGAAGAATTGCGCAAATAACTGTTCTGGTTCCTGCTCCGGCGGATGTTCGGGCGGCTGCTCTGGTTCGTGTGATGGGTGCTCTTCGACTTGTGAGGGCGGCTGTGGAAGCAGCTGTTCTGATAATTGCTCAAGTAAATGTATCCAGCAATGCAGTTCGACGTGTGCGAATGACTGCTCCGGCAGCTGTGTGAACCTTGGTTGTGCATTCAACTGCGGAAGTGACTGCTCTAACCATTGCTCCGGCGGCTGTTCTGGAGGCTGTGGCTCTCAATGCAGAAGCGGCTGTGACGTCTTTTGCACGGGGTGCAGTTCAACGTGCGCAGATGACTGCTCCGGATCCTGCAGAGGTGGTTGTAGTGGCTGCTCTGGCTTCCTGTGGAGCAAATCGTGATGAAAGGAGAAATCCAAATGGAGACAACGCTTCATTTTGCACAGAATGCAGATGCAGGAACGGAAGAATCCTATCTCAGGAATCTTCCGCTTCTGAAGCTGCTCGCAAAAGAGAACATTGAAGCAGACGATTGGAGCGTCCTGCTTGCGGCAACGCCGAATAATGAGGATACGGTACGGTCATTCGCGCTGGATGGGAGTGCGCAACGCTCCCCAAAAAAGGTTTTGGCCAGCGCGTTGTGCTTAGGGTAGGGTGCACGAACTACTATATGTATTTCGGGCACTTGTCGCAAATCAATGTGGCTGCAGGTCAAAAACTGAAGCCGGGCGATTTGATTGGTGTTGAAGGGAGCACGGGTCACAGTACTGGAAGCCACCTGCACTGGGAAATTCGCATCAATGACATTAAGACGGGCTATGTGTCGGTGTATCATTATGCAGGAATCCCCAACATGCCCGGTTCGGCAGCGTATACGTCTAACTGGGCGGCTGAAATCTTCGGCCCCGGAAATCTGAAGAAATCGACCAGTGGTTATCCGCAGCGGCTATACAATGCCGCGCTTCAAGGAGCGCTGGGCATCAACCAAGACGGCATCTTCGGTGCAAACACTGAAAAGGCCGTCAAGGCGTTCCAAGCAGCGCACAATCTGACTGCGGACGGCATCGTTGGAACGCGGACAAAGGCGGCGCTTTCTAAGCTGCTTTGAGAAAGGGGATAAGGTATGAATACTGCTACTATCATTACGGTTGCTATTATGGCTGTGGCGTTGGTCGTTGTTGCGGCCTGCATGATTCGTCTGGGATACAAGGCCCTGCTGGCCGAATGGGCGATTGAGGCCATCACCAAGGCCGAAAAAGAGTTCGTTGGCACCAAGCTGGGCGAAGCCCGTTTGGCGGTTGTCGTGTCGTGGCTGCGCGCAAAGGTTCCTGCTCCTTTGCGTTTCCTGGTCACGGACAGCCTGATTCAGAAAGTGGTGCAGGTGACCTTTAATGCAGCCAAGGCAGGGCTGGAGGTGCTGAAGGATGCTTAAACGGTGCGTGGAATGGCTCTTAGACCGTCTCCCCGTCACGAGATGGATTGAATTGCTGACACTCACCGACGACTGAAAGGAGGATACAGGTGCTTGCAGGAACAGCCGAAGTGTTTACTGTCACCGTTCCGGCGTGGCTCTTGGCGGCGCTGGCGTTCTTAGGAACTGTTTTGGGCGGCGCGATTTCCTTTGCCGTGAATCAGCTTCTTATCAAGGGCGCGGCGGACCGTGCGGCAAAGAAGCGCGAAAAGGAAGATGAACAACGCCGTGAACGGTATATTTTGCAGATGGACAGCCGTAAGGCTACATTCGACCTGCTATCCTGCATTTGTGCCGGCATTGAGCGGATGGAAACGGAAACTGGGCAGATTTACTGGAACGGAGAGCTGAAACGCTGTCTCTCCCATTTGGAAGGCGTGGATGAACGGTACAGAGAATCAGACCAGCGGCAGCTTGCTGAACTGAATACTCGGAACAAATGACAACACCCCCGTCACCTGTCAGATGAAAAGTCGAAACAGGTGACGGGGGTGTTTTTTGCTTTTATGCAATAAAGAATCACAAAATTCGTGATAATCTAACAATCCCC
>URFD01000115.1 GCA_900547015.1 uncultured Oscillospiraceae bacterium
GGCGAATGAACGCTCTGTTTTTCATGCTTCTGTTATCGGCTCTGTTTGTTTTGTTGTTTCAAACCTCCTCATGCGGATGAGATTTTTTGCAAAATCTCATCCAAAATATTCGTTTCTCGGTGTGCAGATTGCCCGCACCTCTTGACAAGAAGCGCCGCTCGGAATATGCTATGGATAGTGATTGGAAAAGAGCTGTCGCAATCCGCGCAGTTTTTTATAAGACAACAAAACGACGAGAAGAACAAGGAGGAACACATGATGAGCAAAAAACTGGTAGCATATTTTTCCGCATCCGGCGTAACCGCAAAGCTCGCGAAAACCTTGGCAGAAGCAATCGGTGCTGACCTGTTTGAGATTGAGCCAAAAGTCCTGTACACCGAGGCAGACCTCAACTGGAAGGACAAGACCTCCCGCAGCACAATCGAGATGGCCAATCCTGATTCCCGTCCGGAGATTGCTGCTCTGTGCAACATGGCAGACTATGACACCATCTTTGTCGGCTTCCCGATTTGGTGGTATGTCGCACCAACCATCGTCAACACCTTCTTAGAGAGCGGTGACCTGACCGGCAAGACCGTCGTTCCGTTTGCAACCTCCGGCGGCAGCGGCATGGGCAAGACCAACGAGCGCCTTGAGCCAAGCTGCAAGGGTGCAAAGCTGCTGGAAGGCAAGGTCTTTCCAAGTGATACAACTGCTGAAGAGTTGTCTGCATGGGTTGACGGACTTAGCCTGTAGGATGCCGAAGTTCCCCAGCCTCAGGAGGTATTCATGAAACAGATTTTGCGGATTTTGAGCATTGTCCTTTTGGTTCTCGGCATCGCGGCCTTTTTATTAGCCGGGCTTTCTCGTGCTGTCCTATTCGGCACCAACGATGCGTCCCTTGATTTTTACAGTCTCTGGTCTGCCGTACAGAAGCTGTCTGTCATCATCGGCGCAGTTCTCTCCGCCTTGGCAGCGGTTTGTTTTCTAATCAAATCCCTGCTCTAAGAAAAGCCGACCAAACCAAAGCAGCAGTCAAAATAATTTTCAGAAAGTGATGGATGAAACAATGCAGGCTTATACCTATGTTTCCAAAGGAAAATTTGAATTAACCGAAAAGCCCAAGCCGGTGCTGATGCACGAGCGGGATGCCATCGTTAAGGTAACCCTTGCCAGCATCTGCTCCAGCGACCTGCACATCAAGCACGGAAGCGTTCCGCGTGCAGTTCCGGGCATTACGGTCGGTCATGAAATGGTCGGCATTGTGGAAGCAGTCGGCGATGCGGTGACCCATGTGAAGCCGGGAGACCGCGTTACCGTCAATGTAGAAACCTTCTGCGGCGACTGTTTCTTCTGCCGGAAGGGCTATGTCAACAACTGCACCGACCAAAACGGCGGTTGGGCTCTTGGTTGTCGAATCGACGGCGGTCAGGCAGAATATGTGCGGGTACCCTTTGCAGACCAAGGCTTAAACAAAATCCCGGACGGTGTTACAGACCGACAGGCTTTGCTGGTCGGGGATGTCCTTGCCACCGGTTATTGGGCGACACGCATTTCTGAAATCACGCCGGAGGACACGGTACTGATAATCGGCGCAGGACCCACCGGCATCTGCACCCTGCTTTGTGTCATGCTCAAACATCCAAAACGCATCATCATCTGCGAAAAGGACGAGAGCCGTCTCCGCTTCATTCGAGAACATTATCCGAATGTTCTAACCATTTCTCCGGAAGAATGTTTGGATTTTGTCCGTGCGAACAGCGACCACGGCGGAGCAGATGTTGTGCTTGAGGTTGCGGGAGCTGATTCCACCTTCCGCCTAGCATGGGAATGTGCAAGACCGAATGCCATCGTGACCGTCGTTGCTCTTTATGACAGAGCGCAGACCCTGCCGCTTCCGGATATGTACGGCAAAAACCTGACCTTCAAAACCGGCGGCGTGGATGGCTGCGACTGCGAGGAAACGCTCCGACTGATTGCAGAGGGCAAAATCAACACCGAGCCACTTATCACCCACACCTATCCGCTTAGCAAAATCGAGGAAGGCTATGAGCTGTTTGAAAACAAGCGAGACGGCGTCATCAAGGTAGCGGTAGAATGTTAATCCGTTAAAATCGGGGGTACAGGGATTGCCAAAGGAGCGCAGCTGGACTGAATTAACCAATCTGGATCAGATTCTCCAAACTTACGAAATCTACAAGGATTGTATGTTTTTGCCCAGCAAAGAAAAATTCCGCAAAAAGGTGGATTCCTTCCTGTGTGACGACTCGGTCAAAATCTTTGCCTGCATGAATCATGGCAGCATTGAGGGGATCATCGTGCTTTCCTTTCTTTCGCAGGGTCAAGCCGAAATCGTAGGAATCGCCACCGATTCGTCCGTCCGTGGACAGGGTGTCGGCTCCTATCTCATTCGTCAGGCGAGCAAAATCTGTCCAAACCTGTCCGCTCAAACAGACAGCGATGCCGTTGGATTTTATCGGAAGAACGGGTTTCAAATCACCGAGCTTTCTGAGGTCTATGACGGCAAGACGGTGGTTCGCTATCAATGTGAATTCACAAGCAAAATATCATAAAAAAGCGACTGCCCGGTTGGTTGATGACAAGCATCCGCTACCGGGCAGTTTTTTGTAAATGGTTCTATTCTGTGTGTCGGCTTATTCTTCGGCAGCACGGCGGATGATGGAGCCAGCCGGGAGAATCAGTCCATTTGCCGGCATGGTCAGCTTCATCATCGCATGGTTTGCAGATTCCACTGCGTTTCCTTCCTCATCATGAATGGAGGTGACGGGGTAGGAGAAGGGACGATTTTCGGCGGTAGAATGTGGGCAGAGAATCTCCACCGTCTCCCCTACCGAGAATTTGTTTCTCTGGGTGCAGTACAGCACATCGTTCTCTGTCTTGTCAACGACTGCCACAACATCCCACTGGCGGACATAACCGCCGTTTTCATAATACTGTCCCTGCTCCGGACGGCCAAAGTAAAAGCCGGTTGAATACTGGCGGTGGCTGACCTTGCGGGTCTCCTCCTCAATCCATGCCGGAAGCTGGAAGTTGTGCGGGTCCTTTTTGTACAAATCCACTGCCTGACGGTAGGCATTTGTGACCACCGCCACATAGTAGAAGGATTTTGCTCGTCCCTCAATTTTCAGCGAGGTAACGCCGGCATCGATGACCTTGTCCAGATGCTCAATCATGCACAGGTCCTTTGCATTGAGAATGTACGAGCCCTTTTCGTCCTCATAGATTGGGAAATACTGGCCCGGGCGCTTTTCCTCCATCAGGTGGTAGCCCCAACGGCAAGGCTGTGCACACTCTCCTCGGTTCGCATCTCTGCCAATCATATAGTTGGACAGCAGGCAGCGTCCGGAAAAGGACATACACATCGCGCCGTGGACAAATGCCTCAATCTCCAGCTCGGGCGGTGTTTTATCGCGAATTCGGCGGATATCGTCCAGCGGCAGCTCCCGCGCCAGAACCACCCTTTTTGCGCCGAGGTGATACAGCTCGGTCGCAGTCAGATAGTTGACAATGCCGGTCTGGGTCGAGATATGAATATCCATATCCGGAATGACCCGTTTGGCCTCCATCAGAACCCCGATGTCTGCCACGATGACAGCATCTACTCCGGCAGCCTGAGCGTTTCTCAGATAGTCTGCCAGCTGGTCCACCTCGCTGTTCAGCGGAAGGGTGTTGCAGGTCAGGTAAACCTTGACGTCCCGTGCATGGGCATATTCCACTGCCTTCTTCATGGTGTCAAAATCAAATTTTGCAGATGCCGCACGCATTCCAAAGGCTGTTCCGCCCAGATATACTGCGTCTGCTCCATAGTTTACCGCATAGGTCAAACGCTCAAAGTCCCCGACTGGAGCCAGAACCTCCGGAAAATGCGGGTCATTCAGCGTCATGTGCTCGCTTGTCATAATGTTCCTCCATCCTCATCATTCTCATAGAGTGCAAACTCGATTTAGTTGCCGGTTTCTTCCACCGCTTTTTTATCCTTCACCTGCTGATTGACCTGGCTGGCCTTTCGGATATTTGCTTCGTGCTCGGAGAGCGTGGAAGCAAAATAGTAGTTTCCTGCATCGTCCGAAACAAAGTAGTAGTAATTGGTGTCCGCAGGATGGATTGCCGCTTGGATTGCATCCATGCCCGGGTTGCAGATTGGGGCAATCGGCAGTCCAACCACCTTTGTCGTATCATAGGCGTCGTACATTTCCTGATTGTCCTCGGTCATAAATTTGCGGATATCATCGCGGATATAGTTGCCGGTCGCATCCGATTGCAGGTACGGATATTCCGCGCTGTTCTTTAAACGGTTGTGGAATACCGAAGAAACCATCTTCATGTTCTCCATGTCGGTTGCTTCCTTCTGGATAATCGATGCCAGCGTAATCAGGTTGTCCAGCTCGCCCAATCCATTGGACAGATTGCGAATCTGCTTCATCACATCGGCATCCACCTTCTGGTCGAAGTTGTGGAAGAACTTCTTCACAACCTCCTCCGGCTTCATGCTGGTGTAGAATTCATAGGTATCCGGGAAGATATAACCCTCATATCGGCGGAAGCGCAGATCATCATCCGGCACTAACCCGGCAAAATCATAACTGCTGTAATCGCCGTTTTCAAGCGCAGCATAGAATTTTTCCGCTGTGCAGACCTTGTTCTCCTCCAGCAGCTCGCCAATCTGACGCTCGGTCATACCCTCTCGGAAGGTGATGGTGACGATATCAGACTCCGCCTTGTCGTAGGCCAGATGGTCCATGATTTGGTCATAGCCCCATTTATTGTTTAAAACAAAGGTTTTGGCAAGGAAGGAGCCTTCCTTGTTTTTGAGCTTTGCGTACAGCTTGAATACTACCTTTTGTGAAATGACACCATTTTCCTTGAGAACCTCCGCTGTCTTATCCAGCGAGGCTGCCTCCTCCGGAGTTAAGGTGACCTCAATCTGCTTGTCCTGCTGTCCCAATCCCAGCAGGTCACTGGCACTGACCAGCGCAAAGTAAGCAAGAAAAACTGCCACGCCCACAAAAATGCAGATGAGCAAAAAGCTCTCTGCAAATCGGCTGAGCTTGG
>URFD01000116.1 GCA_900547015.1 uncultured Oscillospiraceae bacterium
GGTGATTCTTTGAATCTCATCATTAGTAATTCCAGCGGACGCCCGATTTATGAGCAAATCACAGACCAAATCAAAGCCTGCATCCTTTCGGGGGAACTTTCGGAAGGGCAGGCTCTGCCTTCAATGCGTGCTCTGGCGCGGGATCTTCACATCAGTGTCATCACGACCAAGCGTGCCTATGAGGATTTGGAGCGGGATGGCTTTGTGGTGGTGGTTGCAGGGAAGGGGTGCTTTGTTGCACCGCGCAATCTGGAGCTGATGCGGGAAGAAAAACGAAAACAGGTCGAGCAGATTTTGGAAAAGGCAGTGGAGCAGGCAAAGGCGGCCTCCATCTCGTTGGAGGAGCTTGGCGAGATGCTCAGCCTTTTGTATGAGGATTGATACTGGAAAGGGGACAAGATGATGGTGTTACAGGTCAAAGAGATACACAAGCAGTATCCGCAGTTTTTACTCGACAAGATTAATTTCGAGCTGCCGGAGGGAGCAATCATGGGACTGATTGGCGAAAACGGCGCCGGGAAATCGACCACCATGAGAATCATCCTCGGAATGGCGCAGGCGGACAGCGGCAGCGTTTCAATCTTCGGACACGAGGGAGTCACCGAGCAGGACCGCGCTCAAATCGGGGTGGTGTTCGATGAGCTGCCGTTTAATCAGACACTGTTCGTCTCCCACCTGGGCAAGGTGATGCAGGGCATCTATCCGAACTGGGACCAGCAGGCTTATGAGGAATATTTGGCCCGATTCCGCCTGCCGGACAAAAAGGAGCTCAAGGACTTTTCCCGGGGAATGAAGATGAAGCTGTCGCTGGCAGTGGCAATGAGCCATCATGCCCGGCTGTTGATTCTGGACGAGCCGACCAGCGGCTTGGACCCGGTGGTACGTGCCGAGATTCTGGATTTGTTTTTGGAGTTTATCTCGGACGGCAAGCGCTCGATTCTGGTGTCCTCCCACATGACCAGCGATTTGGAGCGCATCGCGGACTACATCACCCTCATCCATCAGGGCAGGGTGATACTGAGCAAGAACAAGGACGAGCTGATTTACGGGTACGGGATTGCCCGTGCGGACCGGCAGACGCTGGCTGCGGTGGACAGCTCTTTGGTCGAGGCGATACAGGACGGCCCCTATGGCAGCCAAGCGCTGATCAATGACAGGGTGCGATTTGAACGAGAGTACCCGGACATCCTGCTGGACCGTCTGAATCTGGACGAGATGATGGTGATGCTCTGCCGCAACGAGGTTCACCGGCAGTAAAAGAGAGGGAAGGGAAGAATATGAAAGGATTTCTGTTAAACGACCTGTTTTCCATCCGGCGGCTGCTCAAGAGCATCGCCATTGTGTATCTGGTTTTTATGGTGGCATGGAGTGCGGTCGGAAAGCCGCAAATGCCAGCGTTGATGTTGGGAATCATGAGTATTTCCTACATGGGCAATCTTTTTTCCTACGATGAATTTTACCACTGGGAAAAATATCAGAGGGTGATTCCGCTTTCTGTCCGACAGGTGGTGCTGGCCCGATACCTCTCCTTTGGGATTGCTGCGCTGGTGACCCTGGTGCTGGGGCTGATGTATCTGCTGGTCATGCGGGTGCCGCTGTACGAAATAGGGGTTATCCTGATGGGGACGGCGGCGATGCAGATGTACACCATTTCGGTCACGGTCCCGATTTACTACAAGCTGGGGGTTGCCAAGAGCAGGCTGATTCAGCTGCTGGTCATGCTCATCCCAGTCGGTATTTTTATGGGGATGATCACCGTTCTCCGGAAGGAATTTTCTGGATTTACGATGGGAGTCGGGCTGATTCTCGGCGGCGTTTTTCTGGTGCTGCTGATTGGAATTCTGCTGTCCGTCCGCATTTCGATTCGGATTGTTTGCAAGAAAGAGGTCTAGGCAGGCTGAGCTTGCACCCTGTTCGCGTTGTCGGCTAGGAGAAAATTTGCACCTTGACGCTCTCGCGCAGGTCGAGCGTCCTCCGTCCGCTCTCGTTTGCGAATCATAAAGTTTTCGTCCACCTTTTTCAAAAGGTGGCAGTTTCCAAAGACAGCGTCTTTGGCCGCCCACCGCAGAGGGCGGAATACCTTTATCGTCAGGCGCTCTTTGGAGAGTTTGAGAACCTTTCTGCAAGAGGAAAGGTTCTCAAGCAGGCTGAGCCTGCACCCGATTCGCGTTGTCGGTTAAGAGTAAGCTCACACCTTAAGGCTCTCGCGGCTGGGCAGGACGAAAACTTTATTGCCCTCGTGCAGGCTCAGCCTGCCGCGAAAATGTACTCCGCTGCCATCTTGATGACCCGCCAGCGGGCGGGAATGAGGATTCCATATTGGCGGTAAAGCGCGGAAATCTGCTGGGAAAGCTGCTCCAGCTCCTGTTCGGAAATTCTGGTATGCCATCCCAAAAACGAGAAGGAGCAGCCGTCTGTCTTTGAATCCTCCAAGGGCTGGGAGGAGGAGAGGGTCACCGAAATGACCGGCTCCTGAACATGGCCGCAGGAGAGATAGAGAAAGCCGGTCAGAAATCCCAGCATGATCAGGCTGACCCAAAAGCTCTGCCAAAACAGTCTCCACTGGGCTCGGTTCCAAAAGTGCATCCGTCCCGCCTCCCTTCTTCTGACAGAGAGGATGGGCAGAAAAAAGCTCCCCCATTCAAAAAATGGGGGAGCAAATTTTTTGCGTTAGTGGCTGTAGCCGATGTAGTTGCGCGCATCCAGGAAGCTGCCGTTGCTGATGATTTCAAAGTGGCAGTGGTTTCCGGTTGCCCAACCGGTTCTTCCGACGTAGCCGATGACCTGTCCTTGGCCGACCTGCTGGCCGGAGTAGACGGCAAGGCTGCTGCAATGTGCATAGCGGGTCTTGGTGCCGTCGCCGTGGTCAATCAGGATATTATAGCCATATCCGTTGGACCAGCCTGCATAGGAAACGGTTCCCGACTTGGACGCCCAGATGGTAGTACCGGACGGAGCGGCGATGTCGGTGCCGGTGTGTCCGCTATAGCCCCAGATTGGGCAGGAGATATAGCCGCCGTTGACCGGCCAGATATAGCCGCCGATGTTGCTCTGCGTGGAAGCGGAGCCAGAGCCGGAGAAATTATACGCGGAGTTGGTCAGAGAGCCTACCACGATTTCGGCATTGACCGGTTCCTTCAGAACGGTTCGGGAGACAACGGTTCGTTCGGTCTCGTATCCGTCGATGTAGGTGACCTCGCTGGTGACGGATTCCAGACCCTTTTGACCCTCCTGAACAACCTTATGGTAGCTCTTCTGCTTGTTCTGGTCTACCTCGGTCTTGGTCTCAAAATTGATGTCGACCTCCTCGGTCACCGTGCGGACGACCTTGGTTTGCAGGAACGGCTGCTCCTTTGAAATGATGAAGGTCTGACCGACCAGCATGGTCTTGCTGACCTCGGGGTTGAGGTTGACCAGCGTTTGGATGGAAATATCGAACTGGTCGGCAATCGACCACGGAGAATCGCCCGACTGGATGGTATAGGTCTGCTCGCCGGCAACGACCTGGTCGAGCTTCTGATTGATGCTGTCCAGCGTCTCGATGGAGGACACCGGGTAGAGACCCTTTTCCAGACGGATGGACTGCACGAAGCTGACCGTTTCGTTTGGATTGGAGGGCTTGCTCTCGGCCTTGGTCTGGTCGTCCTTGGAATCGTCCTCGGTTTCGATTGCGGCGCCATCGACGAGGATGACCACATCGCCGACCTTCATGCTCTTGCTGATCTCGGGGTTGAGGTCCATCAAATCCTGCATGGAGATGCCGAACTCGTTGGCAATCGACCACGGAGAGTCGCCCAGCTGGACGGTATAGGTTTTTTGAGAAGGGGTGTCCGAATCCTCGGAGGCTTCCGGCTCGGCAGTTTCCTCCGGCTCCGATTCGGTGGTTTCCTCCGGCTCGGAGGAGATGGAGACGGATTCCTTGGAGAGAATCAGCACCTCACCGACCCGCATGGTCTTGCTGACCTCGGGGTTGAGGTCGATGATATCCTGTGTGGAGATGCCAAATTCATTGGCAATCGACCACGGAGAATCGCCCTCCTGAATGGTGTAGGTTTTTTGCAGGGTGGTGGAGGCCGGTTTTTCCGGCTGGTCCGGCTCGGAGTCGGGGTTTTCGGCAGGAGCTTCCTCCTCTTCCTCCTCGGAGGATTCCTCAAAGGCAATCGAGCCCGGCTGATAGGTTCCGTCCTTTCGGGATTTTAAGCTCATCAGCAGTTCGTCGCCGTCCGATACTGCGCCGATAAACTGGTCATCGACATACAGACCGGCAGCTTCCTCGATTTCGTTTCCAGAGGCGCGGATGATGTTGTTGACCAGCACGCTCTGCTCGGAAATCTGGTCGGCCTCGACCACCTCCAGCGAGTAGATTGGCACGCTATCCTCCGGCGGCAGATAGGCTTCGTTGACGATACGCTCCTTTACCTTGGTTTCTGCCTGAGCGAAATCGTCTTCTGATAAGATATATCCAATATGTTCTCCATTATACTGCACCCGCAGACCGAAGGTCAGGGTGCTGAAATGGTGGATGGTTGCGGTGAGGATGATGATGCCTGCCAGCGGCAGAAGGTAGTTGACCGCTCTGCCCATGATTTTGACCGAAGGCGCCAGCGCAGCGAACAGCTCCTTCAGATGCAGACCGCCGGTTTGGCGATGTTTCTTCCAGTCCAGCAGCGCACAGCGGGTTTGGGCAAAGGCATCCTGCCACTTCCGTTTCCACTTGACCTCGGTAGAGGCCGCAATGGTGCGCTGTTCCTTAAGATCAAAGTACCACCGACGCACAGCCCATTTGGTGTGCAGGGCGGCACGCTTTATTCTTCGCCGGGAACGGCGGAAAAATCGAATGATTCTTGCTCCGACCAGATAGCAGACTGCATAGATCAGCTGTACGAGGTCGGCAAACTTTTTGGAAAGACCAGAAGCAGATGGTTGATTCATATCGGTATGTTCCGGGGTGGACACCGAGCACCCGCTCCTTTCCCAATTTTTGATAAACTGACAACTTCCATTTTACAATAGCATTACCTATTATAAGCGTTTGCGGC
>URFD01000117.1 GCA_900547015.1 uncultured Oscillospiraceae bacterium
GGTTGGATTCCACAGCCATCTTCTCTACCATGGGGGTTCTGGCGTAGCCGAGCTGGGTGCAGTTCACACGGATATTCCGGGTGGCATATTCCACAGCCAGGCACTTGGTCAGACCAACCAGTGCAGCCTTGGTCATGGCGTAGGCAGCTTCACCGGCATCGGCAACGATGTCACCGGTTACCGAGGAGGCAATTACAATATTGCCGCCGCCCTGTTGGAGCATGTAGGGGATTACAGCCTGGCAGGTGTTCCAGACGCCCTTGATGTTGACATCAATGTGGAAGTCCCGCATCTCATCGGTGAACTCCTCGAAGGGAGCCAGACGGCAGACACCAGCGTTGCAGCAGCATACGTTGATTTCGCCGAACTTTTCCGCAGTCTTGGCAGCGGCTTCCTTCATCTGAGCCTTGTCAGCCACATTGCCCACATAGGTGATGATGTCAGCGCCATATTCCTTGCGCAGACGGTCAGCGGTCTTTTCCACTTCAGGGGAGAGGTCTACCATGCACATCCTGGCGCCATACTTGGCATACACTTCTGCAATGCCTTCGCCCAGACCCACGGCAGCACCGGTGATCAGTGCGACTTTTCCCTCAAGTCTTTTCATAAAAATTACCCCCTGTTGTTTTATAAAAATAGGAATGATTCACATCGACATTGTTACAATTTTATCACAAAAAGGGGAGCGATGTCAATGTAAAATACACCAAAAATGTCCAGATAAAAACAGCGATATCAATATAACAGCAGGTTAAATAATAGGGAAAATAAAAATGCCATCAAAAAAAACAATCCCCTGTTCTTAGTACGAAGAACAGGGGATTGCGGGTTTTTCATCGAGTGATGCAGTTTTGCACCAGCACAAGAATCAGCATATGGACGGGGTAAAACGCATAGCAGGCATATTGGAACGGCTTGCTGTGGTAGCCCTGCCGACCGCGATACAGCCAGATAGGCAACAGAGCCAGCAGCGCAAGTCCCTGCTGGCACAGCTCAAACTCCATGCCGAACAGCTGAATCGGGTACATCAGACCGCCCAGCATCTGCACATTGACCCAGTAGAGGGCAAGCAGCTGGCCCAGCAGACACCACCATTTCCGACCGCGGAAAAAGTAGAAGATGAACACGGTCAGCACGCCGACACCGTAGTAATCCACCATGCACAAGGTTCCCAGTATCCCGCCCGCCGCAACGACACCGGCAGACACCAGCACATAGACCCACAGCTTCTGCTTCTTTCGCACCGTCTCCATCAGGTGGATTCCCAGCAGTCCCATCAGCAGCGTCCAGATGACATTCTGGTGAACTGGATAGAACCAGGTTCCACCGTACATCAGGTCAAAGGGGATCTCGGAAAGCACTGCAAACAGCAGCATCCGCTGTGCGTATTTTTTAAAGTTGTGGGTGTGAAAATATCCCTCCACCGACATAAAGGCAAAGATGGGGAATGCTACCCTTCCCGCACAGGTCAGCCAATCCTGCGCAGGGAGCAGGGTGGCCCAGAGGTGGTCCATCAGCATCAGCACCATGGCAAGGATGTGAAGAACCGATGCACTGATGTCAAAGCGGCTTGGGGCAGATAGGTTCGTTTCGTGAGTTGGCATACGGTCGCTCCTTTTTTGCGGCAATCTGTGTGGATGTTACAATGCTTCAGGGTGCTTCGTGCGAAGCTGCCCGCAGATTTAGTTCTGCATCCGAATCTGTTCGCCCTTCACCGGCGCATAGGCAATCAGCTTCTCGGAATCCAAATCCTCTCGGTGCAGATCTACCGCAGAAATCTGGTGGTTGTCATAGGTGTTGTAATAGTAGATGCCCCGCTCGGTGTTGCAGCAGGAGGTGTACAGGGTGATTTCATACTTGTCCTCGCCGAGCTTGCAGCATCCGCGCTGCTGGTCCACACTGCCGAGAATGTGGAAAAATTGGCTGACGCTTTCCTCCTCGGAATCGCCGGACAGGGAGTTCATCTTGACAAAGGCGACCCGAACAAAGCGGGACTGGGAGGACAAATCTCCCGGCAGGCCCATGCCGCCCATGCCGCGGCTGTACTGGTTCAGCGCCAGCGCATCGGAGAAGGTGTTCTCGCGGTTTTCCACCGACAGGTGCAGATAGTTGTTCAGGTTGAACATCTGGTAGGGGAAGGGCGGATTGTTGGTCATCACACCGACGGGATTCTCATAGACCTTCAGCCCGTCTGCGACCGATTCCACCGTGATGCACTCGTTCTTGTCCGCAATCATCCAGTGAAGCTGGGCAAGCGGCAGATTGTCTGCAAACGGGGTGTCAATCAGATTCAGGCGCTCCAAAGCCTGACGAGCTTCCCGAACCGAAGCGCAGCTTCCGAGCAGCCACGGAATCAGCTCAAACTGGGCGATGTTGTCCTTTCCCTCCACGGGCTTGTTGTAGTGGGCATTTCCCACAAAGTTCAGTCCGGCGATGCCCAAGCCCTTCTCGTTGACGGCATCATAGTACAGGGGGTAGTCCTGCATCACACAGGCCATGCCAATCATGGCGTAGTGGGATTTGATTTGACCGCCGTTTCTCAGGTCGAAGGGGTAGTTTCTCGGGGTGATGACGACCTGGTCTCCGTAGGAAATCTCATAGTCCAAGGTTCTTCCAAAATAAAAATCCTTTGTTTTGTAGGTTGCGGCTGTGCACATGGTGATTCCTCCAATCAAGATGGATACAAGGGTCATTTTCAGCCAGCAGCAGGAAGGGCTGTTGGGTGTTGTCGTTGTTATTATAGTTCCGATGCCCGATAAAATTCAATCCCCAAGGCGGCAAAAAGAAGCCCTGCCCGTTGGATTAGAGCGGCATCGGTGTTCGGGCAATCTCAAAGACGATCAAAACAGCCAGCACAAAGGCAACGGCTCCGACGATGACCATATTCTTTTTGCTGAGGTTTTTCTTCGCAGCCTTGCCAATCAGCATGGCACAGACCACACAGACGGCTGCCGCTGCGAACCCGATGCCCAGCACCTCCCATAACCATGAAAGCTCATACAGGATGCTCATTTGTTCACCAATCCTTTCTGCTTGAGGAAGCGGAATCTGTCACGGCAGAAGTTCCGACCTCGTCCTCTTTTGGCGGGCGGACATAAGGTAACATCCTTTTTTCGCACGCGCCAAATTGTCGAAAATTTGCCTTTGCTTGTTGGAGCGATATCCCGTGATTGGAATCGCTCGGCTCGCTGTCGGAGGAAATAAAGGGGTCATTCTCCCAAAAACAAACGGGGCAGATATACCCGCAGTCCTCGACGGGTGGAACAGGGTAGGTGTAGGAACCACAACAGGGACAAGGATAACGGTTCATCTTGACTGAAAGCCTCCTTCTGAAAATATCCGGCGGGGTCATTCTGCCTTTTCACAGCATAGCTCTGTCCATGAAGGCAGGAATCCTGCCCCCAGCGCCACCCGTTGCGACGCAAGATGCGATATGGAGGTGCCGTAAAAGGGCAGCTTGCCACGCTTGAGGATTTCGTTTTTCAGGACAGTGACCAGCATCGTGCCGATTCCAAGCCCCTGCGATTCCGGCATGACGTTAATTCCAATCTGCCACATCAGCGGGCTGTCGCTGGTTGCTCCGGCCATCCCCAGAAGTTTGCCATCCCGGTATGCACCCACCCCGATTTCATCCTTGGGAGTGTCGCTGAACAGGAAGGCTTCGCAAAATCGTTCATCGCCTCGAAACTGTTCCAGCTCCTCTCCTTCGAAAATTTTGATCTCATAATCCTTAGTGTCTGTTTTGGACGGATTTACTGCAAGATAAAATGGATGAACCTGTTCAATCCGACAGCCGAATTTTGCCAGTCCGGCCTCCAGCTCATGCAGGCATTTGAAATCCATAAACCATGCAGCGTCGGTGTCGTGGTAGCGGTTCCGAACCCACTCCACAATCTCGCGCTTTCCCGATACTAAGAGTTTGCCGTTGACCGCCGCAATCTTTAAAAAGCACTCGCTTTCCTGAAAGATTCTGCGCCCCTCCAAACGCCGGTACTCGGTAAATATATTGAATCTGCTGGCAACCGACGCCTCGTCGGTGCAAAAATCGATTGCCAGCTGCTTTGCTAATCTCTCGTTCATCGTCGCAACTCCGTTTCTTCCCAAATCTACTTGATTCAAATTCGGCTGGTCGCCCGATTGACAGGTTCCAAGCCCATCGGGAAATTCAAACCCGACCGCTCGGTTGCGTTCTCATCGGACGATAGATTGATAGTAATTTCCAAAATCTGCCAGAGCATCTATGATGGGCAGCATCTGTTTACCGAGCTCTGTCAGCCCGTACTCCACCCTCGGTGGCAATTCCTGATAGTCATGTCTGTATGCAATCCCGTCGTCAATCATCTGACGCAGACTGTCTGTCAGCACCTTCTGGGAGATTCCGTCTAAATCTCTTTGAAGTTCATTGAAGCGCCATGGGCGCATTTTCAGGTTGCGGAGAATCAACAGTTTCCATTTTCCTCCGATTAACGATACGGTTGTTGCCACAGGGCACGCAGGTAATTCATCTTTTGTTTTCATGATTCTTCCCCTCCGAGCTTATTGTAGCACATTATTTTTAATATGTACAGTTATAAAAAAGTGCGTACTTGTTTTTGGGTGTATAAACGGGTAAACTGAAATCAGGCAAACAAGATTGCCAATATTCTTTGGAGGTCCAAACGATGATGAACTACAAAAAAGCTAACATTGGAAATGAAGGAAGAATTGAGCTTCATGAAAAGCTGGCATTAACCGGTGCTGAGGTCAGCATCAACAATCTTCCTGCCGGTGCTTGTGTTCCGTTTGTTCATGCGCATAAGAACAACGAGGAAATTTACGGTGTTATCGCAGGAGAAGGAAAAGCCGTCATCGACGGGGAAGAAATCAAGCTGGTCTGTGGTGACTGGCTGAAGATTGCACCGAAAGCGAAACGCCAGTTTTTTGCGGCGGAGCATACCGGTATTTCCTATATCTGTATTCAGGTCAGGGAAAATTCGCTGGGCGGCTTTACCGCAGAGGATGCCATTGTCTACTAGGTTTTGTTGATGAAAAAAAGTGCG
>URFD01000118.1 GCA_900547015.1 uncultured Oscillospiraceae bacterium
TGCAGAAGCCGATAGAGAGGTATGCTTGCTGAACGCAAGCTGTTCACATCCACCTTCTCTCTGAGCGCCTTCACCTTCGGCGGAGGCTATGTGATTATTCCGCTGATGCGAAAAAAATTCGTGGAACAATATCACTGGATTGAGGAGGAGGAGATGCTCGACCTGACCGCCATCGCCCAGTCCGCTCCCGGAGCCATCGCCGTCAACGCCTCCATCCTGATTGGCTATCGGCTGGCAGGATTGGTCGGAGCCATGGTCACTGTGGTTGGAACGGTGCTACCGCCGCTGATCATCCTTTCCTTGATTTCCCTTGCCTACACTGCCTTCCAAAGCAGCCTGATTGTCAAGCTGGTTCTGCGCGGAATGCAGGCCGGTGTCGCCGCCGTCATCGCCGACGTCACCCTGAGCATGGGCTGGGATGTCTTAAAGAGGAAAAAGTGGCTGCCCATCCTCATCATGTTTGCCTCCTTTTTGGCTGCCGCTGTCTTTCATGTCAATGTCATGGTCATCATTCTAATCTGTGCTGTCATCGGTCTGCTGGCAACCCTGCACGATGAGCGCAACGGAAAGGCAGGTGCTTGATATGATTTATCTGGAGCTGTTCTGGAGCTTCTTCCAGATTGGCCTGTTCAGTGTCGGCGGCGGTTATGCTGCCATGCCGATTATCGAGCACCAGGTTGTCGAGCTGCACGGCTGGATGACCATGCAGGAATTTGTTGACATCATCACCATCTCCCAGATGACCCCCGGACCGATTGCCGTCAATTCCGCAACCTTTGTCGGCATCCAGATTGCCGGTCTGCCCGGTGCCATCATCGCAACCCTCGGCTGCATCTTCCCTTCCTGCATCATCGTCCTCACCCTTGCGTGGGTCTACTCCCGCTACCGCAACCTCTCTGTTGTACAGGGTGTGCTCGGCGGACTGCGTCCGGCAGTGGTGGCGATGATCGCTTCTGCGGGCTTGTCCATTCTGGTGCTTTCCCTCTGGAACGGCGCTGCCGTTTCGCTCAACCCTGCCGACTTGGATTGGGTTTCCCTGCTGCTGTTTGTCGGTGCGCTGTTCGCTCTGCGCCGCTGGAAGCTCAACCCAATCTATGCGATGCTCGCCTGCGGCGGAGTCGGCTTGGTGCTTTATCTGTTAATCGGAGCCTAACGCAAAAAAAGACCCTTTGAAAGGGTCTTTTTTTTACTGGATGATTTTCTGTTCCACTTCCTGAGCACCACAATAGGTTCTCAGTGCAGCGGCGGTGTCCAAGAGCACCTGCTCCAAATCATCGTTTTCACCAAAGGCATAGACGCACAACAAGATTTTCTGCGTTTTTTCGGTAATCATCGCGCGGGTGCTGTCACTGTTGGGATTTCCGAAATATCCCTCGTCGTCCCACAGCACCGGAAGGAACTCGATGTTGACTGCATCCTTGCCGATTCCCTGATAGTGTACGCCTTGCCCGGTCACGCCCCAATGGACGGTTCCTGTCAGGCAATCCACATCATAGGTTCCCAGTGAGTAGCCGGTTTGGATGGAGATCAGGTTGTTGACCTCCACCACATTGTTGATTTGATACAGTCCCCGGTCCTTCAGGATGCGGCGGTGCATCGCCTCCGAGGAGTTGCGGTACCGTCCCACATCCTTTCCCAAGGCTGTACAGCAGGCTCGGGTCTGGGCGATGTGCTCTCTGGTCTTGATTTGCTCCATGCTCAGGGTTTCCTTGAGGTGGCGGGAGGTGTTTTCGATTTCCTCCAATAGCTTGTCCGAGCTTGGCTGCACCGTCACCCGGCACTGGATGCAGCCCAGCGACACCTGCTGCCAGCTGTCCTTGAGCTGCTGCTCAATCGTAATCTTCACCATGTTTCTCTCTCCTTGCAGAAACCCCGAAATCTCCTATGCTCCCTTAAAAGACCGGAACAACGGTTGCGCCGTATTTTTCCTCAATGAACTGGCGAACCTCCTCCGACTGCAAAGCCTCAACCAGCGCCTTGACGTCCTCGCGATTCTCGTCACCTTCGCGGACTGCCACAACGTTGGCATACTGCTGAGCTGCCTGAGAGTCCTTATCCTCGGTGACCAGCACCTGGTCTGCAATTCCTGCGGACACAGCGTAGTTGCCGTTGATGACTGCAAAATCCACATCTGCCAACGCTCTTGGCAGCTGGGCTGCTTCCATCTCCACAATCTGGACCTTCTTTGGATTGTCGATAATGTCCTGCTTGGTTGCCTCTAAGCCTGCCTTCTCATCGATGGTGAGGATGCCCTGTGCCTGCAAAAGCTGCAACGCACGCGCTTCGTTGGTGGTGTCGTTTGGTACGGCAATCTGGGCGCCGTCTGCCAGCTGGCTCAAATCAGCGGTGCGACCGCCATAGATTCCCAGCGGCTCAAAGTGGATGGCTCCGGCAGATACCAGCTTGGTTCCGTTTTTCTCGTTAAAATCGGTCAGATACGGCTGATGCTGGAAGAAGTTTGCGTCCAGCTCTCCCTCGTCCAGTGCGGTATTCGGCATTACATAATCGGTAAATTCCTTCACCTCCAGCTTGTAGCCCTTTTCCTCCAAAAGGCTGCTGGCTGCCTGCAAAATTTCTGCGTGTGGGGAAGGCGAAGCACCGACCACGAGGGAACCCTCCTTGACAGGGCCGCTCTTGCCGGAGCCGCACGCTACCAGCGAAAGAACCAAGGAACAAGCGATCAGGGATGCTGCGATTTTTCTGAGTTTCATAAAATTACCTCTTTTCATTATACACAATTTTTTATCTTCGTCCACCCGGAAAAGCTCCGAGCATGGACATGAAATCCGGAATCCCAGCCCCCTCAGAGCGGGGCCGGTTTTCCGATTACACAGCGATTTTGTTTTAGCGCGCCCGTTTGTCGATGGCTCGGGCTGTTTGATTGAATCCGAACTGGATGACAGCAACGATGATGATAATCAGAACCAGCGTCACATTCATCATCTGTGCGTCGTATCGGTGCATTCCGTAGCGAATGGCGATGTCTCCCAGACCACCTGCACCGACTGCGCCTGCCATTGCCGAATATCCGATGAGGGTGATGGTGGTGATGGACATTCCCCGAAGCAGCGAAGGGAAGGATTCCGGCAGCAGAACCTTGGTCACGATTTCCCAGTCGGTTGCACCCATCGTCTTGGCTGCTTCCACAACACCGTGGTCAACCTCCTCCAAGGAGGTTTCCACCATCCTTGCAACAAACGGAGTGGCTGCAATCACCAGCGGAACCACCGAGGCGGTCGCTCCGATTGCCTTGCCGACGATTGCTCTGGTCACCGGAACCAAATCCATAATCAGGATGATAAACGGAATCGAGCGTCCGATGTCGATTGCCCAGCCCAGCGCGGTGTTGAGCTTTGGATGCGGGCAGATTCCCTGCTTCCCGGTAGCGACCACCAGAACGCCGAGCGGCAGTCCCAGCAGGTAAGAAAACAATACCGACGCCAAGGTCATGTATAAGGTCTCTCCCGTTCCCTGTGCCAGCATGATGATATTCTCTGTCATAATCAAAAACTCCTTTCCTGTTTTTCCAAAAATTTAAAACTGCATTTCCAGCAGCTGGCGGGTTGCCTGCGACTGCGGGTTTGCAAAGACTTGAGCGGTCTGTCCCTGCTCTGCGATTTTTCCTGCATCGATGACCGCCACCTGATTGCAGATGCTTTTGACCACCCCGATTTCGTGGGTGATGATGAGGATGGTGACGCCCAGCCGCTGGTTGATTTCCTGAAGCAGCTTCAGGATAGAGCGGGTCGTCATCGGGTCCAGCGCGCTGGTCGGTTCATCGCACAGCAGCACCTTCGGCTCGCTTGCCAAGGCCCGCGCGATTGCGACCCTCTGGCACTGACCGCCGGACAGCTGGGAGGGATAATCCTCTCCCTTATCTGCCAGACCAACCAGCTCCAGCAGCTCATCAACCCGACGGTTGATTTCCGCCTTCGGCGTCTTGACAAGCTCCAGCGGGAAGGCGATGTTGCCACGGATGGTGCGCTGCATCAACAGGTGGTAGCCCTGAAACACAACGCCCAAGCTCTTTTTCAGTTTCAACAGCTGCGCCCCCTTGAGCTTAAAAATATCCTGCCCGTCAATCTCAATGCTGCCGCCGGTGGGCTGTTCGAGCATCGAGATACAGCGCAGCAGTGTGCTTTTTCCTGCACCGCTCATTCCGATGATGCCGCAGATGGCTCCGTCCTCAACGGACAGGTTGATTTCTCTGAGCGCATTCACCTGAGAAGAACCCTCAAATGTCTTGGATAAATTTTGAATCTGAATCATTTTTACACCCCTGCACACCGGGTCAATCGTTTTTAGGCAAACAAAAAAGCCCTCATCCCCGGAAAATCTTTCCGAGGACGAGAGCTGTCATCGCTTCGTGGTACCACCTCAGTTTGTCCATTCCTTACGGAACAGACCTCATCCGGCACGGCAGGACAAACTCCTGATTATGCCGTATCGCGGTAACGGGCGAACCCGTCGCAGCCTAAATGGATTGCTCCAACTCAGCGCGCAACTCCGAGACCATCTTCAGCGAACAACGTGACACATCCCTTCTCAGCTACCGGGATTCTCTGTAATGCGTTTTGTCCGCCTACTCTTCTCTTCACAGTTTTTTGTGATATTGCCATTATTATAATCACTCTTTTTTCTCGCGTCAAGCAGAATATTGCACAAATATTTTAGCACAAGTTTGTTAATTTCTTATATGGCCCCCTCTTTTTCCGCATCAGAAAAAGAAATTTTCCTCTTTGTCTTGTGAGTTCTTTCAAGCTATGGTAAACTAGAGGAGACGACGGATTTCCCAACATTTCCCGGGAAATGTTTGATGCTAGTTGCATTAAGCGTATCGCCGCAGTTGATTTCCTGCTATTTCCCGGGAAATAATAGGAAATACTCTCATTTTACAGCAATCCTCTGCCCTTGAGCATCCCCAAAACCACGCAGGCTACAATGGCAATCACGCAGCCGCCAATCAGGTAATCCAGATAGCGAACCGGAACCTTGCGGAAATTTTCAT
>URFD01000119.1 GCA_900547015.1 uncultured Oscillospiraceae bacterium
CACGGAATGAAATGGATCAAAAAAACACTTGCATGGGGAGCAGCTTTGATGATGTCAGTGAGCATGAGTGTCGCCTCATCCGCAGCGCAGCAGCTTCCGGTCGGACTGTTTCTTGCTCCGACCATGCCGATTTCCCTGAGCCAGCAGCAGTATCAGATGGACCTGAAAACGGCAGTGGTGCGCCATACCAAACAGACCGCTTCCTTCCTGTCGGTGTCCGCTCTCCAGACGCTCGACCCGGAACAGATGGTCTTTTACCCGGGCGATACGCTCTATATCCCGCTATTGGATGGAGCGTCCGGCAAAGCATACGCGGAAAAAAATCTTCCTTCTAACTGGTCCTTCCGGTCGGATGGCTTAGACCCGCAGGCAGTCTCCAATGTCCGCTGGGCGAATGAAACCGGCGCGCTGACTTTGGCAGTCGATTTTGCGGATGCACTTCCGCAGGCCGACGCAGTCAAAGTCTCCGGCACGATTCTCTTTTACGACCAGCAGAACAAGGTCTACAACCAGCCGATTGTGATTGCAGCCACCTTCCAGAATCTGACCCGAGAGGTGAACCCGGGTGTGGTGAACGAAATCGTCTCCCCGATGACCCTTCATGCGGGCAAGAATTATCAGGGCGAAGCGGTCACCCTTTCCTTTGGGGGCGATGTCCTCTTCCAAGAGGCCGTCTTGCAAGAGGGAAGCATCGTCTACCTCAATCTGGACCGCAGCTTCGATAGCAAGATTGCAAACCGCTATCGTTCTTTCGATATTCAATGCTATCATTTTATGGGCGATGAGGACACCTTCCAGAAACCGGGTCGGGTTTGCCTGCCGGCGCAGCGCACCGATTCCTATGTCTATGAGGTGGTGGATGGAGCCCTCAAGCGGATTCAGTCCTCCTATGATGAGGAGCACAACCGCATCTGCTTTACCGCAGAGTCACTGGGCTACTATGTAGTCTCTCCGATTATCATGGCATAATGAAATATGGCCAACCAAAATCAAAAGGATGTGGAACGCTCCACATCCTTTTTTTCGTTTTGGGGGAAAATTTCTGAAACTTGTCCGAGAATCGCTACTAAAATTTGTATGGTATTATAGTTGGCTAGGTATTGTGTAATACAAAGTACTATGCTATAATATGGCTATGGGAGGGAAGAGCATGAATACTCAGTTTCGAAAAGGGGTCATAGAGATGTGTATTCTCGCGCTGATTGAGCGAAAGGATATGTATGGCTATGAGATCGTTCAGAGTATCGCCTATTATACCGAAATCAACGAAGGGACGGTTTATCCAATCCTGCGGCGATTGACACAGGAGGAATATTTTGTGACCTATCTGAAGGAAAGCACCGTCGGCCCTGCCCGAAAATATTATCACATGACAGAGAAGGGCAAGGGCTATCTCGGCTCCCTGAAGGCAGATTGGGATGATTTTTCAAAGATGGTAAACGATATTTTAAGAGGTGAGGTTCTTGAATAAACAGGAATATTTGCAGCGTTTGGAAACCTGCCTGCGTCACAAGCTCTCTCGGGAAGAGATCGATGACATCATGCGCGATTATGCGGAATATTTTGAGGAGGGCAGACGGCAGAGCAAGCAGGATTCCGAAATCTCTGCCAAGCTCGGGGACCCAGAGCTGGTGGCCCAACAGCTGATTGAGGAAAATCAGGAGCAGAATACAGAACATTATTCTGCATCACACCCAAAATCAAAGGAACAGAATACCCTGCTGGCGGCGGTTACAAGCGGCTGGGAGTCGCTGAAATCCCGCTTTCAGGAATGGAGACACAAGGAGGGCGGCGAGGAAACTCCGCCGGAATCTCAGCAGGAGCCGGAAGCCGCACAGGAAAAGGTGCAGGAGAAGGTGCCTCGGGTCGTCCGTGATGATTCGGTCCTGATTCGCTTTGGACGCTGTGTGGTCAAGGCCTGCCGCTGGTGCCTGAATGCAATCATTGCCTCAATGCTGACCGTTACGGCAGGGATGATTTCCGCAGGGCTGATTGGTATGGCGGCATTTCTGGAAGGAACGCTGATTGGGGCGCTGGCAGTCGGTGTGATTGTCCTGCTGTTGGCGGTGTTTGGTATCATCCTGTCTGGGTTTGCCGTTGTGCTGTTTGGAAAATGGGCTGGTCTCGCTGTCATTTCCGCCAGCGCCGCAGTCATCGGATTGGCAGCTTTGTTCGATATTTTGCTCTATCATGGCATTGTGAAATTCTGGAAATTCTTTGTCAGAGGCTTTTGGGTCGGCGTGCGACTGTGGAATCGGATGCTCCATAAATTTGAAGGCTGGCTGATTGCTCCCAAGTCCGCAGAGGAGGAAGCTCCAAAGCAGCCGGCGACTCCGGACAATCTTCTTCCGGTCCCCGTTTCGGCAGACTTGGAGCAGGACAACCCGACAGCAGGAAAGGAAGGATGCTAAATGAAAAAATCAATCATAGCAGCGGTGTCCTGTTTTGCGGTCGGCGTTGTGGGTCTGGCAGTCAGCCTGCCTCAGGTGGCAGGAAATGCCATTGAGCTGTACAACGAGGTCGTGGTCGGAGATTTGGACAACTTGTACGAGGAGCAGAGCCTGCCCGCAGGCATTACCAGCCTTCTGGTCGTTAGCCAAGATTCGCGGCAAATCGGTCAGGTTCTGGTTGAGGTTCAGCAATCGCCGGACGCACAGATTCATATCGAGAGCATCAACACGGTCTGCGAGGAATTTCCGGTCGAGCTGCAATCGCAGGATAATCATGGGACAATCATGCTTCAGGGCGCCAAGCGCAAAAATGTGGTGCTCAATCGGGAAAGCATCAAGCAGATCATCTACAACCAGTTCAACTACTACAGCCGCATCATTCTGAAGGTGCCGAGCGATGTCCGGATTGAAAATATCGAAGAGGGCAATGTTTATTTTAATGTGATGCCGGGAGTGGAATTTGTCAATTCTGACCTGATTCGGCAGTATGGCTATATCCCAAACCGGCTTAAAAGCAGCAGAAAACCAACAGAAGCAACCACGGAGCAGGACAATCACAGTCTGATTTTCCCGACCGATATCATCAAAAAGGAAGATGAGCTCAATCAGTACCGCGATGACTTCGCAGAAGGGGACATCGACAAGGAGGAGTATCTGGCTGAGATGGAGCGAATTTTCGACGAAGCCAAGGAGCTGAGAATCCAGCAGCTGACGCAGGCGGGCAAAGGAAATCTGACACCAAGCGTCGAGGAGATCTACAAGATGCTGACCGAGTACAATCAGGTGGATGCGATGCTGCTGGAGGCGCAGAGAAGCTACGACCAAGGCGAAATTACGCAGGAAAAGCATAACAAGCTGGTGGAGTCCTATTCCGATACGCTGGCAAAACAGAACAGCCGAATTTATGAGCTCAAGCAGTCCATGCAGGAGAAGAACGGCTACCTCTGGGACATCGCTTCGATTCAGGAATAGAACCCTTCTACCATCCATGACACCCTCATCAATTTTGATTCATCCATAAAAGAAACGCACGGGCAATTATTTTTGCCTGTGCGTTTCTTTTTGGAGATTTTCCTATTGTGAAAAGAAGATGCTAGAATTTCTTGATCTGTTCGTCGTTGAGGCGTTTGATGATTTCCACAGCCAGTTTGATGGAGTTCTTGTAGTCTGCAACGCAAGCAAATCCGTGGTGAGAATGGATGTAACGAACCGGAACACCGATTACGATAACCGGAACACCGCCGTTGGAGGTATGGATTGGGCCGCCGTTGGTGCCGCCGCCGGAGCGAACAGACTCCTGTACCGGGATACCCAGCTCACGACCAAGCTCAAGAGAGAAGCGCTGGAAGCGAGGGTTGGTAACCATGCAGCGGTCAAAGTGACGGAGCATTGGGCCTTTCTTGATTGCGGTCTGGATGAAGTAGTCCGGAGTGAAGGTATCATCAGCCGGGCAGCCTTCGAAGCAGATTGCGATGTTTGGTTTTACAACGTCACGGGTAACGAAAGCACCGCGCTCGCCGATTTCTTCCTGAGAGGACAGAACACCGACAGTGTCAACATCGAGGTCGTAGTTTTTGAGTTCCTTCATGGTTTCCAGAACAGCTGCACAACCCAGACGGTTATCGAATGCTTTACCAAGCATTACATCGGTTTCCTCGTTGTACTCGAAGGTAACGTCCGGAACAACCGGTGCGCCGATATGAATGTTAAAGACCTTCTCAACCTCTTCCTTGCTGGTAGCACCGATATCGATGACCATATCAGGGATGGTTGGACAGCCTCTCTGGCCTGCGCTCAGGAAGTGAACCGGAGTGCTGGCTACGATACCGGAAACCCATCTGCCGTCATAGGTCTGTACCTTTACTTTGTGGGCAGGAACGGTGTAATCGGACCAGCCGCCCAGAGGCAGGAAACGCAGAGTGCCGTTTGGTTTGATTGCCTGGATCACAAAGCTGACCTCGTCACTGTGTGCGTCGATCATAACAACAGGTTTTGTGCCGGTGTTTTTATCAGAATTAATATAGACGTTCAGGTTGCAGTCATGTCTGACGGAACCGAGCTGCTCGTCCTGAGCGAATTTTTCTGCAATTTCAACAAAAGAGCCATCCGCGCTGCCCCCATCCGGAACAATTGCCTCATCTTTCGGCTGAATGAGTCCTTTATCAAGAAGTGCCTTCATGCCAAAATCACTTCCAGTTTCTTCATCCGACGCATAATAGAAGCACAAATTCCTATCTATCTGGATATGTTCGGCAAACAACACCTCGCATGCATACATGGTAGTAATCACTGACTGGCTGTTATCTTCACATCCAAGTCCATAGATTCTTCCATCCTTTACTGTAGGAGTAAAAGGATCCGTATCCCAGGCACTTAAATCTCCCGGACCTACGGTGTCCACATGGCTGATAAACCACAGAGAACGATCCGTAAGCTTAGTTCCGGGGATTGTCACAACTACGTTGAGGCGCAC
>URFD01000120.1 GCA_900547015.1 uncultured Oscillospiraceae bacterium
GCAGGTAATTTTGACCTGAGCTGCAATTTTTCCCTCCGCCTGCTCGACCGGAAGCGTCTGCTTCGGGGCTAAAAATGCTTCCCGAAGTCCCATCACCTTCTCCGACGGACAGATGGGAAAGGCGCTAAACGGCTGGGACTGCGGCACAAACTCTTTCAGCATCTGCTCCACCCGGTCGAAATCCTTCTGCCTGCTCATCGGCGAAAACAGAAGCACACAGCCGCTTTCGCTCAGATATTCCTCCATGATTTGGTGGCGGCGCAGCAACTCCCGAAAGGCATCTGCGCTCCATCCGGTGCCTGCAATCGGGAGACTCAGCCGCATCGGGTCGCAGAATTCCGGCAGGACAAAGCCCCTCTGTGCGGCAAGCTTCCTCAAGCGGTCACAGCGGCTGACCGTTTTTTTCAGCTCATCGGGGCCCTCCGAGGCCAGAAAGCCTGCGGTTCGGTCCATCGACAGCATGATGAGGTAGTTCGGGCTGGTCGAGCCAAACACACTCATCGCGCCTTTGAGCTTTGGCAAATCGCACTCTCTCATACAGTGCAGCAGGGCTGCTCCGGTCAAGGCAGGAAGGGTCTTGTGCAGAGAGTCACAGCACAAATCCGCACCCAACTGGGTCGGGTGCAGCTCACCTTCCAGAAACCGCAGGTGGGCTCCATGTGCATTGTCCACCAAGAGCGGCAAGCCTTTTCGGTGGGCAACGGCGGCAAGCTCCCGAATATCGGACATCACCCCAAAATAATCCGGAGAGGTGACATAGACCGCACAAAATTCTCCCAATCTGCCGGCCTGCTCCTCGCGCTCCAGCAGCTCCTCGACTTCCCTTGGGTCAATTCTGCCAATCAGCCGTTCCTCTTGACTGCGCGACGGATAGACCCATTCCGGCTCCAACCCCAGCAGAGCCATCGCATTGACCGCCGCTGCGTGGATATTTCTTCCGGCCAGAATCCTTCCGCCCGGCTTTGCCACCAGACGCAGCATAGCCTGAATACACAGAGTGGAGCCACCTGCGCTCATCACCGTTCCCTTTGTCCCATACAGGGAGGTGAACAGCTCCTCCAGTTCCTTGAGCGGGCCGTCATCCTCGAACAGGCTGTCCGTTCCCTCCACCTCGGTCAGGTCGTATGCCATCAGCGAACCGAACGGCTCGATTGCAGCGCCCTTGTGACCGGGCATATGCAGCCGCGACCAGTCCTTCCCGATATATTCATTGAGCGCGCGATACAGCGGTGTATCATCCCTCATCTTTTTTCTGCTCCTCCTCTAAAATTGTAAGATTCCTCAGAATGGTCTTTTTTCCCCGATAGCCAAATGCCCGCTCCTTGAGCAGTCCGACTGCGTTTTCGCTGTCAAAGACCGAAATGGCGGAGTGGAGAAATTCCGGAATCGGCGTCAGCGGAACTCCCTGATTCATCGGGCAGACATCGTTACACAGGTCACAGCCCCAAATCAGTCCGCCCTCCTGAATCTGTCGAATCTCCCACGGGGTAAGCTCCCCTTTTTTCTGGGTAATATGGGAGCGGCACAAATCCAGCCGAACGCTGCCGTCCGGCTGAAGCGCACCCGCCGGGCAGACTTGCAGGCATCTCTGGCAGTTACAGCAGTCCAAGGGCTGCATCGGGCTGTCCGTCTCCAGTACAAGGTCGGTAACGACCTCCCCGATGAACAGATAGCTTCCATAGGTCGGATGCAGCACCAGCCCGTTTCTGCCGCGCAATCCCAGCCCTGCACACAGCGCCGCCTGCACCTCCCGAACGGGAGAATTATCGGTGAAGGCTTCAAAGCGATGCTCCGGAAACTCCTGCCGAAGCGCCTGACAAAAGCGCTCCAGATATTCTCCTGCCACATGGTGGTAGTCCCGCACCATCGCATAGCGAGAGATGTTCCGCTCCGGCTGCTCTCCGGTATAATATGGAAACAGGCAGACCAGCACCGAGGCGGCCCGCTGCGGGATCCGGGACAGGGCTCGACACTCAAGGCACGGCTGTACCTCTTCAAAGCGACAGATGCCAAACGGCAGCTCTGCCAAAATCTCCCGTGCCAGCTCCCTAACCCGTTCTGTCGACTCGTTCATTCCGTCTCCCTCCTTTGTGCAAGTATGGTATTACTCTATCACAAACGGCGGATTCCGTCCACTCCTTTTCCCTCTGCCCTTTTCCTGCCCATTCCCGCTGCCGGCATTTGACAAAAGTTTTCAAAAATTTTTTATTTTTTCCTCTCCCCCTTTGTTCTTGCTTCGTTTTATGCTACAATAGCTATCGGGATATATATCAAACTCCAAATCCAAAACAGGGAGGATTTTTTATTATGAACATCAGTATGTTCGATATTCTTGGACCTATTATGATTGGTCCATCCAGCTCCCATACCGCTGGTGCGCAGCGTCTGGGAAAAGCGATGTATAATATGATTGCAGATAAAGAACTGACCTCTGTCCATTTTATGCTGCACGGTTCTTTCCACCTCACCCTGCGCGGACACGGTACCGACCGCGCGCTGGTCGGCGGTGTTCTGGGTATGAACGCTTATGACCCCAACCTGAAAAACTCGCTGGAAATTGCCAAGGAGCGCGGAGTCGAGGTTTCTTTTGAAGGCGCAGACTTGGGCGACGTTCACCCCAACACCGTCCGCATCCTCGCACACACCTCCGATGGACAGATTGCTTCCCTGATGGGTTCCTCTATTGGCGGCGGCAACATCGAAATCACCGAAATCAACGGCACTGCTGCCAAGATTTCCGGCAAATATCCGGCGGCCATCATCAACCACTTTGACCGTCTGGGCATCATCAGCCACATCACCTCGATTCTTGCCATCAATCAGATCAATATTGCTACCGTCCTGAACTCCCGCGACGCAACCGGCAAACACGCTGTGACCATGATCGAGACGGAAGCCCCGATTACCGACATGGTGAAACGGGAACTGGAAAGCATGACCGCCGTCAAGAACGTGGTCACCATGGACCGAATCGACTAACCAGAGCTGACCACTGAGAATCCATCTCGAAAGGAACATGACTATGTATTTTTCTGCCAAGGAAATGCTTGCCCAGCTTGAGGGCACCGACAAGCGCATCTGCGACCTTGTCATTGCAAATGAGATCGAACTGTATAATACCGACCGGGAGACCATCTTCTCCAAGCTCGAGGAGCGTTACCAGATCATGTACAATTCCGCACACGACGCTCTGGAAAAGGAGATCCGTTCTCTGAGCGGACTGACCGGCGGCAGCGCAAGAAAAATGTGGGAATATCTCCAGCGCGGCTCTATGATCTGCGACAACACCATCATCCGCGGAGCTGCCTATGCCCTGTCCTGCCTTGAGGTCAACGCCTCGATGGGACTCATCGTCGCTGCTCCAACCGCAGGCGCCTGCGGCATCCTTCCGGGCTCTCTGCTCACCGTTGCGGAAAAGTATGACATCCCGCACCAGCAGGTTTTGGAGGCTCTTGCCACCGCTTCCGGCATCGGCCAGCTGATTGTAAAAAAAGCAACCGTCTCCGGTGCAGAGGGCGGCTGTCAGGCAGAGTGCGGAAGCGCCGCTTCGATGGCTGCTGCGGCAATCACCGAGATGCTCGGCGGTACTGCGGCTCAGGCTTTTGATGCTGCTGCAATCGCGATGCAGAACATCATGGGTCTGGTGTGTGACCCGGTTGCCGGTCTGGTAGAGATGCCGTGTGCTAAGCGCAACGCTTCCGGTGTTGCAAACGCACTGGTCAGCGCAGACCTTGCTTTGAGCGGAATCTTCAGCGAGATTCCATTCGACGAAGTTGTCGAGGCGATGTACAAGGTCGGCAAGTCGCTGCCTTCCACCCTTCGTGAAACCGCACTGGGCGGCATCGCAACCACCCCAACCGCTCTTGCGATGAAGGAAAAAATCTACGGCAAACAGGATGCCGCTTCCGGATGCACTGGAAACTGCTCCTCCTGCGCCGGCTGCAACTAGGCTCTCGTCTTTCTTTCGCTCCTCCTTTCCGAGGAAGGGAGGAGCTTTTTCCTGTTCTCTTTCATAATTTTTAACGAAATCTTGTTCGGTTGTTCTATCAATTGGCCAAAATCCGATCTCCTTCTTGTCACCGTTCTATTCAAGTGTTATAATAAGAGAACAGCATAACACCATCACAAAAAGTAAGGAGTGTCGAAATGGAACATTCGACAGGTTTTCATCTTCCCAAGGTCGGGATGCGTGTTTATAAAACATTGCTCTCCGTCCTGCTGGTCGCACTGACCTATGACTATATCCTCGGCGGACGCAACCCCTGCTTTGCCTGCATCGGTGCGGTCTACGCCATCGGAAACCATTTTCACGAGGGCTTCAAATTCGGCTTCAACCGCTTTGTCGGAACTCTGTTCGGCGGACTGATTGTCATTCCCTTCTACTGGCTGTACTATAACCAGCCGTTCGGCATCCCGAAGGAAGTCTTTTTGACCATCGGTCTTTTGTGCCTGATGTATCTGCACATCCTGTCTGGCGCCACCACTGCGATTCAGCCGGGCGCCGTCATCTACTTTGTCGTTATGTTTACCCAGCCTGCCACGACCTATGTATCCTACACCATCGCAAGGGTCATCGATACCGGCATCGGCGCTGCGTTCAGCCTGATTCTCAACCTCTTCCTGCCCTCCCGTCTGGACAAGCAGAGAGGCTTTGACCTTTCCCATACGCTGGCCCGCTGGCAAAAAAGCAACGACCGACCGGACCACGAAAAATACCCCGAAGCTCCATCCGCGGATTCGGAGCAGCTGTAAGACCAAAAAATCGGC
>URFD01000121.1 GCA_900547015.1 uncultured Oscillospiraceae bacterium
GCGGCATATCCGCCGCCTCGCCGGGAGTGATGTACATGTACAGCATCATCACAAACACCAGCAAAATCTGCAGGGCGTTGATGACGATCGCCAGCATGGACGCTTTTTTGACTTCGAGATTGCGTTCTCTTCTCACGGCTTGCGTCCCTCCCTGACCAGATGATTTTTGCGAATCACGTCTTCATGCCCCATCTCCGAGGGATTGTAATATTTCCGGCCCCGCACCTCCGGGGGCATGTATTCCTGCTTGACCCAATGGCCGGGAAAATCGTGGGGATATTGGTAAAACTGTCCCTTGTTCTCCACCTCGGCGCCGTCAAAGTGTTTGTTTTGCAGACAGCGCGGGAAATCCCCCACCTTGCCTGCACGCACATCGGCAATCGCCTGATTGATTGCCAGATAGGAGGAATTGGATTTGGGCGCGGTTGCCATGGTGACCACCGCCTGTGCCAATGGGATGCGCGCTTCCGGCAGACCCAGCTGTAGGGCGCTGTCCACGCAGGCCTTGACGATGACGGCACACATGGGATAAGCCATGCCGACATCCTCGCTTGCCATGACCAGCAGGCGGCGGCAGGGAGAGATGAGGTCACCGGCCTCCAACAGCCGTGCCAGATAGTGCAGAGCGGCATTTTCGTCCGAGCCGCGCACCGATTTTTGCAGAGCGGACAGCAGGTCGTAGTGGACATCGTCGCTCTTGTCATAGCGCAGGGCAGCCCGCTGGGAGATGCTTTGCAGCTGCTGGGCGGTGATGGTTTTGACCTTGTCCTCCACACGGGCAGACAGGTAAGCCACCTCGAGGGTGTTGATGGCTTTGCGAACATCGCCGCCGCAGGACATCGCAATGCTGTGCAGGATGCCGTCGTCGATTTGCAGGGAAAGCCCGTCCTGCTCGGCTTCCCGCTCCAGAATCGAGACGCCGCGGTGCAGGGCAGTTTCGATTTCCTCCGGAGAGACAGCCTTAAATTCAAAGACGGTGCTTCGGCTGATGATCGCATTGTAGATATAAAAGTAGGGGTTTTCGGTCGTGGAGGCAATCAGCGTGATTTGACCGTTTTCCAGAAATTCCAGAAGGGTCTGCTGCTGCTTTTTATTCAGATATTGAATCTCGTCGAGGTAGAGCACCACGCCGTTCATCCCCTCAAAGGTGTCCAGCGAGGAGATGATTTCCTTAAAGTCCGCGGTGCTGGCGGTGGTTCCGTTGAGCTTGTACAGCTTTTTGCCCGCCTGCTTGGCGATGATTCTGGCAACAGTAGTTTTGCCTGTGCCGGGAGGCCCGTAAAAAATCAGATTGGTTGCGTGTCCCGACTGCGCAATCCGATACAGGATGCCGTCCTTGGAAAGAATATGGCGCTGTCCCACCACCTCATCGATGGTCTGCGGGCGCATCTGGTCTGCTAATGGCGCACTCATGCTTGCCGTCCTCCTCCTGCGTTCGATGGATTTTGTGAATATACTCTCATTATAATCTCACAAGCCAAACAGTTCAAGGGAAATTTGCCCCGCAAATCGTTTGACAAAGATGGCACAAAAGATTAAAATGAAAAAAACTAATGGAAAGAGGAATCAGATGATGAAAAAAATAAAAGCTGTATTCTTTGATTTGGACGGAACCATTTGCGATACCCTGCGGGATTTGGGGGAATGCACCAATCGGGCTCTGGCGGATTTCGGGCTTCCCGGCCATCCAATCGAAGAGTATCGAGTGATTGTGGGAAACGGTGTGGACACCCAGATGAAGCGGGCAATCGGACCGGAGCGCTATACCAAGGAGCTGGGCGACAAGGTGAAGGCGGCCTTTAAGGCATATTACGATAAAAACTATCTGTGCAATACCCGCCCGTATGACGGGATGCCCGAGGCATTGGACGAGCTGAAGGCGATGGGACTGAAAATTGCCATCTTTTCCAACAAGCCGGATGAGTTTGCTGGCAAGGTCTGCACCGAGCTGTTTGGCGACCGGTTCGATTTGATTGCCGGAAACCGTCAGGGAATCCCGGTGAAGCCCGACCCGACCGGTCTGTTTCTGGCGATGGAACGGCTGGGCGTGGGGCCGGAGGAGTGTGTCTATTGCGGCGATTCCAGCGTAGATATGGATACCGGAGCCAACGCAGGAATTGATACGATTGGAGCGGAATGGGGATTCCGCGGCAAGGCGGAGCTGGAGGAGCACCACGCAGGGTGTACGATTTCCAGCCCGTCTCAGCTGCCGGAGGTGCTCAGACAGCTGATGGCAGAATAAGCGGTTTGTTTGGATAGGAGGTATCTGCGTGCAGGAAACGAATCTTCGAGCAGGGGTTTCCAGCGCCTGCTTTTTCCCGATGGATACCCTTCATTCGGTTCAGAAGCTGACGGAGTGGAAGGTCCCCAATATCGAGATTTTCTTCAATTCCTTTCAGGAGCTCAAGCCCGGCTATCTGGAGCAGCTGGCAGAATGTTGTCGGGCATCCCAGACACAGGTGGTGTCGGTTCACCCCTTTACATCCGGCAGTGAATCCTTTTATTTCTTCACAGACTATCCCGGACGGATTCAGGATGGTCTGGAAATCTACCGCCATTTTTTGCACGCAGCTAACTATCTGGGCGCACAGCTGCTGGTCTTTCACGGAGCGTCGGTCTTTTCCAGCCTGCCGATGGAAAAGAGTGCAGAGCATTTTTATGCGCTGGACCGGATGGCACGGGAGGAATACGGGGTCACAGTGGCCTATGAAAATGTGGTTCGCAGCAAGAGCAAGGAGCCGGACTATCTGCTCGAGCTGAAACAATGGTATCCGCAGCTAGCGTGTGTGCTGGATGTCAAGCAGGCACTGCGCTCGGGGAAGGACCCGCTGGAATATCTGGAAAAGCTGGGAGACAGCATCCGACACATCCATATCAGCGACAGCGATGTGCAGCGGGACTGCCTACCGATTGGACAGGGAACGATGGAGTGGAGCGCCCTGTTCGAGCAGCTGAAACAACAGCATTTTGACGGATATATCATTCAGGAACTGTACTCCGATAGCTATCAGAGCCAAGAAGAGGTGTTAGATGGCTTTCGACAGCTTAAAAATGCCATGAACCGCTCAAAAATGTTTTGACAAAAGCCCCCATCATTCGACAAATCTTTGTGCTTGTTTCATAAGGTTGCCCGCCGAAACGTTATGAGAGATTGCCAGAGCATTATTATCTTAGAATAATATTGTGAAATATCACTAGGAGAACTTTTTCTTCTATCGTGCTATAATAAGAACTCAGAGCGTTCTATTCAGAAAATCAGCGGCAGCAAAGCTCTTCGGAGATGTTGTTTTCACAGGAACGAAAAAACAAACTGATGAGGTGAGGGCTGGTGGTCAAAGGTGCTGTGAGCTGTGCCTCGGCTCGGCAGACAGAAGAAATGGAGTACAGAGTGATTGAAACCTTCGGGTCGCTTGCGGACAGTCCGGTGTCCCGATGCTATGGGATAGCGGTCTACAGGAAAGGATGCAAGCTACAGGAGGTTTTGGATATCACGACAGACAAAAAGCAGTTGGAGCGATTGGTGGAGCGATGCAATCGGGAGCAGCTTTCCCTGTGTCATCTGTATGATGTGATCGAAGACTTTTTAGGAAGCATTTACGGGATTGCATTTTAAGCAGTCTATAAAAAATTGCATGGGGATTGTACAAATGGGCAGAAGATATGCTATAATGTTTCCAGCAAGATTCGGCGGCAAATAGGGGTGGATGTTCTGCCTCCTGCCGACCGGACGACCCACATCGAACCAGATGTATTGAGGGAAAGGAATCCAAGCTATGAAATGCCCATACTGCCAATATTCCGAAAGCAAGGTAATTGATTCAAGACCGACGGACGAAGACGAAAAAATCCGCCGGCGCAGAGAATGTATCCGCTGCGGCAAGCGGTTTACAACCTATGAAATTGTGGAAACAACTCCGTTGATGGTCATGAAAAAGGACGGCACCATCGAACCGTTCAACCGGGAAAAGCTGCTGAACGGTCTGCTGCGGGCGTGCGAAAAGAGACCGGTTTCTCTCAAGCGCCTGGAGCAGATGGTGGACGAGATTGAACAAAAGCTGAAGAATTCTCTGGAAGGAGAGGTAAGCTCCCGCGCAATCGGGGAGCTTGCGATGGAGGAGCTGCGCGGAATCGACCAGGTGGCGTATGTCCGCTTTGCTTCCGTCTATCGGGAGTTTCAGGATATCAACTCCTTTATGGAGGAGCTTAGAAAAATCCTCGACGAAAAAGAGCGCAGCGGGCTCTAGCCGGAATCGGATTGTTCGGCGGCTTCCTTCCCTTTCGCCGAAACCCCATGAGGGTTAGGCAAGATTTTTTAAGGAAGGAAGCTCGTTGTCATACAGCTCATCCACACAAATCAGTAGCTGGCTGGTCTGTGCGGTCAGCTGTGCGACATCGTCATATCGGGCAAGATACTCCAAACGGGCGGCAATATCGGTGATTCGCTCCAGAGGCTCGTGCCGGATATACCAAACCATCGAATCCTTGGTCGTTTGCCAGGATTCGTTGAATTGCTTTGCCAGAGCGGCTGCCTGTGTCAGGCGGCCGCTTTCTGCGTCTGTCAGGACCTGCTGCAACAGCGGGACAGCCTGCTGCTGAAATTGATAGCATTGAATCAGGGCGAACAGCGAGGCACCGAGGATGACGCTTAGAATCAGGATGGCGGTGTACAGTCGTTTCAAACAAAAATTCTCCTTTCGGTTAGTTTCGCTCCATCGGGACAATATAAACCGTTCGGTCTTGGGTACAGGTCA
>URFD01000122.1 GCA_900547015.1 uncultured Oscillospiraceae bacterium
TATCATCAAAGGCAGAATGAACTCGACCACTCAATATGATTCCAAAAACAGGGGGGACCCAATATGAAGATACCTCGTATCTATGTTCGGACACTGAGCGCACTTCTGAGCCTTGGGATTTGTGTGTCGATGACAGCGTGCGGTCAAGAGACCATGACCGCACAGACAACCGCAACCACACAGGAAAAGGCGGAGGAGAGCACTGCGGATGCCCTGAAGCCCACAAAGAGCAAGGCAGGCAAAAACAGCCTTGTCGCCGTACCGGCCCCAAAAGCCACAACCGAGACCACCAAAGAGCAGACACCCGCGCCCGCACAACAGGATGCAACCTACAACGACAGCCTGATCACCGAGGTGTGCAGTACGGACGGTTCCGATGTCGATGAATATGGAGCTGCGTATCTCTACCATATTCCACAAATTGTGGACGACACGGAGGCGGCCAAAGCCATCAATGCAGAAATTCTGACAGACTTCGATCATGAAATAAAGGCGGTACAGAAGAAAGACTGGAGCGGGATATACTGGCACAGTGTTACTTGGCAGAGCCGGTGGAACGGCAGTCTGCTGAGCCTGTACATATTTGGCGATTCTAGTATCGACGGAATCGACTACCATGGTGTGTATCACTATGATTTTGAAAGCGGGAAACAGCTGACGAACACACAGATGCTCGAACACTTTGGTGTCGATGCAGAGGAGTTTATGACAGCTCTGCGGAAAAAGGCAGCGTGGCAAATCGATTCTGAGTATGCACCGCAGGCAGGAGCCGATGTCCTTCCAAAAGAATGGCTTGAATATTACCCCAAGATTTATCTGGCATATATGCGTGCATTCACGATTTCTAATAATAATCTGGAACTCGACAAACTTGCCGTCTACCCAAACAGTGACGGCACCTTCACGGCCTACCCGTTCATTAAGGATATAGAAACAGGCTACTATCAGGAGGTAACGGTGAAGCTGGAGCCGAACGAATGGGCAGCTGGCAATGCGCCGCAGTCTGAATATGCTTTTATCCAAGCAAAACTCACCGGAGACGGAGCATCGGTTCGATTCAAAAAGAGCAATGACGGCATCTTCGACAGCGAGGAGAGCCGCCAGCACCTCGGCTTTGAGTACGACACAGATTATCCGATTGCTGCTTGCTGTGCAGATTATCAGGATATTTTTGTCGGGGTGTTCGGACAGGGGATGTCCCCTTATGTGATGCTGCTCACCAAGGAAGGCACAGTAGAATATGTGAATGTTTTCAGCGGATTGGAGTACAACTGTCTCTGCTCCGGTGGCCCTGTCTTTGGCTTGCACGACATTGTCGGTTTTGAAAACGATGTCGTAAAGGATGAATACGGAGGAGGCTATCAAACCATCTACGCAGTCGACAAGCTCGGGGAAAAATATGACCTTGCCGAACTGATTGTAGAGATGGAAAATTCCGTTCCGTCGGCTTGGGACGGCCAACGGCGTGCAGACATCGAACACAAGGTAGCAAGTGGCAGCAGCTATCAGGACACGAACTATATTACCTTCCATACAGACGGGCTGATCGAGCTTTATAGTGTCTGGGAGGATTCCTTATCCATTGGACACGGCGGGTACTGCACCTACCTTGGTATGACGGAGGACGGCATGATCTACCGATTCAGACTCTACAGCGATAACCCGGAGGATGATGAGGCATGGATTGGTGCATTTGCTTTATGCAATAACAGTGACCTTGACTTGGAAATCAAGCACATCTCCGGTGTCAACCTGTTTGATTCCGGAGAGGGCGGCAGCACCGTCTTTAAAATTGTGAACATTGCCGACCAGTATGTTCCGCCGGTAAACTAAAGGCAGGGAACGAAGCTCCTGAATGGATTGTAAAAAGAATCCCCGTAGGATTTCACAGCGATGTAAAATTCTACGGGGATTTGTTTTGTACAGGTATTAGCAGACGCTGTCCCAGTATTCCTGAGCGGACAAAAAGCGCTGCCAGCGGTCGGTGTTCTGCTGACGGTCCTGTTCCGGACAGCCCTGATAGAGCGCAATTTCTCGCAGGATGCGGTTGAGCTCTCGCCAGTCCTCCTCCGGAAAATCTTCCGTGTTCGGGTCTGCCATCTCGTAGGAAGGGATGACCAGTCCGGTGTTTTCCTCTAAAAGGATGGTGAACAGAACCGCAGTGCCCTGTTCGGCACGATACTCAAAGGTGTAGTAGAGATAGTGCGATTGGGCAGTTTCCCGGTCAAATTGCTCCACCAGCCGGTCAAACAGCTCGGATACCTCCTCCGGACAGTCCGGAGTGAAGCCGGTTTGCTCGGTGATTCGCTCAATTTCCTGCGGATAATACAGGTTCAAAAGCTGCTGGCGGCCATTGTACAGGATATAGTCTGGAGCCGGGGCGAGCTGTGCGCTGTATTTGTGTTCCAGCAGCTCAGCCAGTTCTCCGACACTGTGGAGTGAAGCCTCCATGGGGGATTCTCCTTTTTTCCATCTGTTTACAGCAGACGCTCCAGTTCGTTTAAAAAGCTCTGCTCGCCGATGGTGTTGATTTTAAAAAAGACAGCCTGACTGCCTCCGGCAGTAATGGCACACAGAGAAACGGGCCCGCCTGCTTCCTGAAACAGGGTGAGAGTCAGGCTGAGGCGGTTTCCTCCAAAGGCGCTGTACCGTTCAAAGACGCGGACACTGCATCGAGCGTGGTCTCCAATCCAATCGCAGCGCTCCTCCAACGAGGCAGAAAGGCTGGAGGAGAGGATTCCGCTTTCCAATCGGGAAAGTAACTCGGAAAAATCGGTGTTTAAGGTTCGTACCAGTTTTGCCATCGGAAATCCTCCTCTCCATAGGTGCTGCTAAAATTTACAGCTGATGGGTGTCCAGCCAGCCCTTGATGTCGGCAACGGTGGATTTCAGGCCGCCGTCCTCCAATGGGCACTGCAATCCGGAAGCCTTGAGAATATCGACGAAGGTTTTGGTTCCGCCCATTTTTGCAAATGCCAGATATTTCTCCCATGCTTCCTTGTGGTCGTGCATCGACAGGCTCCAGAACTGGAGGGAAATCATCTGTGCAAGGCTGTAGTCGATGTAGTAGAATGGGCACTCGTAGATGTGCAGCTGTCTCTGCCAGCCTGCGCCGCGGTTGTAGAAGTTGACCTCGGTGTTGTTCAGGTATGGACGATACAGTTTTTCCAGACGGTTCCACTCCTCGTTGCGCTGAGCCGGAGTCCATTCCGGATGACGGTAAACGCTCTCCTGGAAGTGGTCAACCTGACAGCCGTATGGAATGAAGGTCATCGCGCTCTCTGCGTGGAAGAGCTCGTATTTGTCGGTGTCCTCTTTAAAGAACAGATGGTGCCATGGAGCGGTCAGGAATTCCATCGACATCGAGTGGCTTTCGCAAACCTCCATAGTTGGGTCGCGCAGGTCAATGTGTTCGATGTATTTGTCTGCGATATAGTCAGCGAAGGCATGACCTGCCTCGTGGGTCAGAACATCGACGTCGCCGGCTGTTCCGTTCCAGTTAGCAAAGATAAATGGCATATGGTACAGAGGCAGACCGGTGCAGTAGCCGCCCATTGCCTTGCCCTCTTTGGAGAGAACATCAAACAGATCATGGTCGAACATCAGCTTGATGAAGTCTGCGCTTTCCGGAGACATCTCGGTGTACATCCGGCGGCCTGCTTCCATCAGTTCGTCCGGGGTGCCGTGCGGCAGAGGGTTGCCGTCCGAGAAGTAGTAGGTGTTGTCGTAAACCTGGAAGTCCTTGATGCCGATGCGGTTGGCCTGACGAGCCTTGATTTCGTTGTTGACCGGGACAATGTCCTCCACCACCTGACGGCGGAAGTTTGCAACAGCCTCCGGAGCGTAGCAGTTGCGGCGGCGCAGCAGATAAGCCATTTCGACATAGCTTGGCAGACCCAGCTTGTGTGCCTGCTCGGTGCGGTTTTTCACCAGCTTGTCGTAGATTTCGTCGCACTCAGCCTGATGCTCGTCAAAGAAGTTGCCGTAAGCCTGCAAAGCAGCTTTTCTAACGGCACGGTCCGGGCTCTGCTGGTAAGGTCCCAGCTGAGCGAGGTTGCAGATTTTGCCATCAAACTCGATTTTAGCGCTGGCGCACAGAGTCTGATACTGCTGAACCAGACGGTTTTCTTCCTGCATGAGCGGAATCAGCTCTGGGGAGAAGCTCTTGAGCTCCAGCTCGATGTTCTTGAACATCAGTGGGCTGTATTCCTTTTCAATCTCTGCACGGAAAGGAGAATGGAACAGCACAGTATTGAATTCCTGTAACTTTTCCTGAAGAACCGGGGACATCGATTCGTTGTACTCGTACTCCTCGCTGTAGAATTTATCGCGGGTATCCACAGTGTAGCGGATGCTGCAAATGGTCTGGGCGGTCATCACCCGGATGCGCAGCTGTTCGAGCTCCTTCATCACAGCCAGCTGTTCAGCAGCGGACGAAGCGTTGCGGAACTTCTCTGTGAGGGCGGAGATTTCGGACATCACTTGTTCGTAGTTGGGACGCTCATAGGGAAATTCAGAAAATTTCATGATATTCACTCCATTTCATTGATGTTGATTTCCACTTGGTAAGGCTATTTTACCACGATGGTTGGAGGTTTTCAACTAAATTGACAATTTGGTTTCGAAAAAAAGTGACAGATCAGTGCACAACGGCGGTATTTCGGCATTTTTACCGGATTGCAAAACATAGCCTGACAAGAATCTGGGAGCAAAAATGCAGGCCGATGAAAAAGATTGCAATT
>URFD01000123.1 GCA_900547015.1 uncultured Oscillospiraceae bacterium
TGGGATAGCAACCTCCCGCTTCAACGCATATCTTGTGCAGTCACGCTTAATTATAATACAATACTTCCCGTCAGTTTGCAAGGGTTTTTTTCAAGTTTTTCGTCAAAAACGGCGATTCTATCATTCCGTTCATTTCAAAGAATTTGCAGTGAAGTTTTTATGGAGATTGCACAATTTCCTGCTTTTATCCTCGAAAAAGCAAATCGGAAGCCCTCTCCCCGAAGGAAAAAGGCTTCCTATTTAATAGCATCTTGTTTTTTATGCCGCCAGCTTGCAGCTCTGCAAACAGGCTGTCAGCAGTGCGTAGTCCTCCTGCGGCAGGATATACTGCTCCAAGCCCACGCTAAAGCTCAGATAGCCCTGTTCGATTCCCGGCAGATAACCCTGACTGAGCAGGTTGATGACAACCTCTTTTCCTCCGGCATAGCCCAGCGTCAGGGTCAGCGTCTCCGAAGAAGCGCCGGTCAGCACCTGACTGACCAAGCTGCTGTCTACCTGCTGTGCCTTGTTAAGCAGCTCCACCAGATAATTCGAGGCTGTCGTCTCCTCATATTCCTTCTGCAAATCGATTTGGGTCTGGGTGCTGTCCGCAGAAACCATGATTTTTTCCGGCGCAGTCAGCTTCAGCGTTTCCTCTGTGTGCAGCTGAACATCCTCAATCTCGGTTCCTTCTTCGTTGAGCACGCCAATCTGGCGCACACCGTCCAGCGTCAGCTGTTCTCCCTGCTTGCGGAAGGTATAGCGGTAGACCGGCTCGCCTGCCAGCTCCCGACGGTAGTTGTCGGCGGTCAGCTCGACCATGCCGCCATCTGCGCGGCGATAAACCAGCGGCTTGGACGAATCGCTGCCCTCTGTCAGAAACAGGTCTGCTGTGACGGTGTTCTCTGTGTCCTCATAGCGCACCAGCATCGGCCAGATTGCGGTGCGGGTTCTCTCTCCCTTGTGGGCAAAGACACCCTCGCGCGCATAATAGTAGTAGGACGGGCACAGGTCTTGGAAGTTGAGCGTTCTGCCGTCGCCGAACAGATGGCTGTAGACCGCTACCACATCCTCCTGATAATAGAACTCCCGCAAATCTCTGCCCTCCTCCTGCTCGTTTCGGAGCAGAGCGGTCAGAACATGGTCCGGGTATTTTTTGCTGTCGGCGGACGGCTTGCCGTTTTCGCTGCGTGTCACCTGAATCTCCATCTCGATTGCCGGTGTGTTTTCCAGTGCAATCTGAAGCAGGTCCACGGTACGGGCATGGCTGATGCCGTCGAACTGGCGCATCGGCTCGGTGCTGACGCTGACATTCTGCACCTGCTCAATCAGCATCAGGGCGGTGTCGTCCATCTCCATCATATATTGGGACGGCAAGGCAGCGCGGTCCCAGCTCTGCCACTGGCGGACAAAGACTCCCTGTCCCTCCATCTCGGTCGGGATGCGGCTGGTGTCCTGCGGGGTCTGTTCTGCGGTGGATTCGCCAACCGTCAATTCCTCGTTGGGAGCAGGCTGCTCCTCGGAGGAGCCAATCGTCAGCTGACCGCATCCGCTCATCGTCAGGGCAACGGTCAGGGCAACTGCTGCAATCTGTGTTCTGTTCATTCTATGATACCTCTTTGGATTCTGAAAAATATCGCTTCTTACCCTTCTATCATACCATTTTCACCCCGGATTTTACAAGGGAAAGATGATACTTTCTGATCGGAACCCCTATTTCTTTTTCTGCCTCTGCGGTCGAATCCCGACAAAAAAGAGCGAAGCTCCCAAAAGAACGGCACTGTGAACGAAGCTCGGCCTACAGCTGCACCCGCACGCAAATCAGGCGGCAGCCATCCGCTCCTTCGGAGCGCAGGTTCAGTTTACCCGCCTCCTCCGAGGAAATCATCGTACCCTCTTCCAGCAGCTGATTCTCGCACAAAGCTCTTCCCTGTGCGACATAAACCGCCAAGATTCCGTTCTGCTCATTTTCCGGCTCGATGACTTCTCCGCTGTTCAGCTTGCAAACCTCCACGGTGCCGGTCGCTCCCTCCCGCAGCATGAGGTTAAAGTCGGTTGCACGGCCGACGCTGGTGGTCTGCCAGCCTCCGTCAAATTGGTCCTGCTCATACTCGTGCAGCAGCCTTTCCCCGTGTCCCTGATAGTACAGATGCAGCGAGCCCTTCAGCGGCAGGATGGTGCGGGACACTCCCGGCAGAGCGGTAAATTCCGAGCGCTCACAGTCCACCGTTGCACTGCTGATTCGTACCCGGAAATCCCGTCGGGCATAATCGCTCCCCTGCGGATAGAGATAGAGCTGGGTGGTGGTGCCTCCGCTCCAAACCGATACCGGATGTTCTGCTTTGGTTTTGATGGTAATCTTCAATCTTCTTCCCCCTTATCGATGGTACAGGATTCCATTCCTTCTGTTAGAAGGTATACCCCGAATCCGTCTCTTTGTCAAGGGAGCGGGCCAAAATCCGCAGGCAGAACAAAAGGCTCTGTCCGACTGAGACAGAGCCTTGCAAGGATTCTTAGATTATCCGACGACGATTTTGCCCTCCGGCACAATCAGCTTGCGGTTGACCTTCTGCTGGGCAGCCAGCGTCAAGCCGAAGGAAACCGGGCCTACCCTGCCGATGAACATGGTCAGGGTCAGGGCGATTTTGCCGACCCAGTTGGTCACAGCAGTCACACCGCTGGACACCCCGACCGTCGCGAAGGCGGACACCGCCTCAAAGACGGCATCCACGCCGGTCAGCCCGTTCTGCTCCAGCGGACAGGTCAGGATGAGGACGATTGCGGTGATGCCCGAAACCACGATTCCCATGAACAGGATGGCGAGCGAGCGATAGACCACATTTGCGCTGAGCCGTCTGCCCAGCAGATACGGCTCGTCCTTGCCGCGGCTGATGGAAACAGCCGTCATGACGATGACCGCGATGGTGGTCACCTTGATGCCGCCGCCGGTCGAGCCCGGAGCCGCACCGATGAACATCAGCACGATGGAAAACACCTTGGTCGCATCGCGCATCGAGTAAAGGTCGATGGAGTTAAAGCCTGCCGTCCGCATCGTCACCGATTGCAGGCATCCTGCTCCGATTTTTTCCTTCAGGCTCATCGGCTGCAAGGTTGCCGGATTGTTCCACTCAAACAGCAGGAAGCAGACCGTTCCCAAAAGGAGCAGGAAGGCAGTCACCAGCAGCACCACCTTGGTGTGCAGCAGCAGGGTGCGGGTCTTTCTCCATGCCATCAGGTCGTTCCAGACGATGAAGCCCAGCCCTCCGATGATGATGAGCAGCATGATGGTGAACAGCACCAGATAGCTGTCATTGAGGGAGGTCAGCGAGGTGTACTCTCCCAGAAAGCCCAGCACATCAAAGCCTGCGTTGCAGAAGGCAGAAATCGCCAGAAAAACAGAGATGGCAATTCCCCGCAGACCGAAGCGCGGCACGAAGTACAGCCCCAGCAACAGGGCGCCCGATGCCTCTACCGCCAAGGTAAAGGTAATAATCATCCGCAGCAGATAGGGCACATCCCCGAAGCTGGTGGAGTTAATCGACTCCGACGCCAGACGCATTCCGCGCAGTCCCAGCTTTCTGCCGACGACCAAGTTAAAAAAGGAGGTAAAGGTCACCAGCCCCAATCCGCCAATCTGAATCAGCATCAGCAGAACCCCGTGGCCGAAGGCGCTCCAATGAGTGTAGGTATCATAAACCACTAACCCTGTCACACAGGTCGCGCTGGCAGCGGTGAACAGGCAGTCGAGCAGCGGGGTAAAGACCCTAGCCTTGGAAGAAATCGGCAGCCACAGCAGCAGCGTACCGATTGCGATGACCACCGCAAAGCTCGCCGAAATCATCCGGGCAGGGTTGCTCGATGTCCGGCGTTTGACTGCATTCATGATTGGTTCCCCCTTCTATCAAACGCACGATTGCAGGCGCTGGCTTGCCTGTGCAATCAAATCCCGATCATTTTTAAAGGTCACCATGTGGTAGGCCTTGTGAATATCCGTCCAGGTGATGCGGCTGATTTCCTCTTTCTGGCGCTTGATTTCCAAGCTCTGCGCCTGTCCCAGAAAATAGACCACCTGCTTTTTGACATTGGGCTTTGGGAAATATTCCACCGCCTGCCGGAAGCCGTCCTCCAGCTGAATGTCCAGCCCGGTCTCCTCCTTCACCTCGCGCAGGGCCGTCTGCACCTCGGTCTCTTCCCCCTCCACATGGCCCTTTGGGAAAGACCAGTGACCGCCATACCGATTCTGAATCAGCAGAAGCTCGATTCGGTCGCGACTCTTGCGGTAAACGATTGCCCCGCAAGATTTTTCATACTTCATGGGTTCTCTCCTCCCCCTTCCAGAAATCCATTTCACCCGGTTCGGGCGAAAAATGTGCCCGAACCAGAAAATCCTGTTCCGGGCTCTGCTTGTATGTCAATTACTATACCATGTTTTGCGTGGATAGGAAAGAGGGGTTTTGAATTTTTGCACCCGTCCACCCCTGTCGAAGGCCGTTTCCTGCCACAGTTCGGGTTGACAAAATCCTACGCAGGCGGTAAAATAAGAGGAGCTATTCTGCACAAAATCCGCACCCGCCCCCATAGTTAAATGGATATAATAAACCCCTCCTAAGGGTTAGTTGTGAGTTCGATTCTCGCAGGGGGCGCCAAAAGCACAGCCGGAAAGCCTTGATTATACTTGGTTTTTCGGTTGTTTCTTTTTGGCGAGTATTCAAGAAGTTATTAAATCGGGAGTATAGTCGAAGAATACACTTTATTA
>URFD01000124.1 GCA_900547015.1 uncultured Oscillospiraceae bacterium
CTGATAGTTTATATATGGAGAGGTTTGGCTTTCTGACGTTTTGGAATCTTTTTCCAAAAATATAGCCAAACGATACGGGATAAGTTTTAATGATAGTTTGCATTTTTGGATGCTGGAGATAAACTTTAGGAGGAACAAAAAAGATGATGGCGAATTTTGAACTCGACAACGATTATGATGGCGTAGAAGTGACCATAAAGGTCATCGGTGTTGGCGGCGGCGGCGGAAACGCTGTCAACAGAATGATTGAAGGCGGTATGCAGGGCGTAGAGTTTATCTCTGTCAACACAGATGCACAGGCACTGAAGAACTCCAAAGCCAGCCAGAAGATCGTCATTGGCGATCGCCTGACCAGAGGCCGCGGAGCAGGAGGCGTTCCGGAAAGAGGCCAGAAGGCCGCAGAGGAAAGCCGCGACGAGATTGCCGCAGCAATCAAGGGCTGCCAGATGATTTTCATCGCAGCAGGCATGGGCGGCGGTACCGGCACCGGTGCAGCTCCGGTTGTTGCTCAGATTGCAAAGGAAATGAACATCCTGACCGTCGGCATCGTCACCAAACCGTTCGAGTTTGAGGGCAAAAAGAGAATGGAACAGGCAGAGCGCGGAATCGCGACTCTGAAAGAGAATGTAGATGCGCTGGTTGTGATCCAGAACGAGCGCCTGAGACTGGTTTCCGAGACCAAGATTACACTGCTCAACGCCTTCGTTGAGGCGGACAATGTCCTCAAGCACGGCGTTCAGAGCATCTCCGATTTGATTTACACACCGGGATTGATCAACCTGGACTTCGAGGACGTCTGCCAGATCATGCGCGGTGCAGGCTCTGCCCACATGGGCGTTGGACGCGCCAGCGGCAAGGACAAGGCAGAGATTGCAGCCAAGGCAGCAATCTCCTCTCCACTGCTCGAATCCTCTATCGATGGAGCAGAGAGGGTGATCCTCAACATCACCGCTCCGTCGGATATCGAGCTGGATGAGGTCAACCTGGCAGCCGATATGATTCGTGCTTGCGCTCATCCGGATGTCAACCTGATCTTCGGTGTTGCGTTTGATGATTCTCTGGATGATGAGATGGTTGTTACCGTCATTGCAACCGGCTTTGAGCTGGACAAAAACTTCGATATTCCGGACTACCGCTTCAAGGCAGCCTTCTCCGGGGACGAGCCGAAGAAGGAAGAACCGAAGGAAAAAGAGCCTGCTAAGGGTTACGATGATGACGATATGCCATTCTTGGACCTGATGTCGATTTTTGAAAAGAACAAATAAGTCCTTTTGATGTGAAAAGAGGCAATCAATCAAACCGATTGGTTGCCTCTTTTGTGTTGCTTTGTCCTAAAAAATTTATGATTTTTGGTTTTGTGCGGCGATGCGCTCCGCCAAATCATTCAGATACACCCAGCGCTCCATCTTCTGAGCAAGCTCTTCCTCAAGCTGTTCCTTCTGTTCGGTCAGCTCTTGGAGAGCGGTGTAGTCGCTGGCATTGTCTCGGATTTCCTGCTCGGTCTGCTCAATCTTCGCTTCCAAATCGGCAATCACCTCGTCGATTTGGTCATACTCGCGCTGCTCCTTAAAGGAAAACTTGAGCTTTTCTCTCTGATTTCTGCCGTCCTTCTTTTCGGAGGGAGCGTTTTCCTGCGCTGCGTGCTTTTTCAGAGCTTCCTGCTGTGCGACATCAGCCCGGTAATCGGCATATCCTCCAATGTAGTGGATGATTTTTCCATCGCCTGCCAGAACAAACACATGGTTCATCAGCTTGTCCAAGAAATAGCGGTCGTGGCTGACGGCGATGACGACACCCGGAAAATCTTCCAGATAGTCCTCCAGAACCGAGAGAGTTTCGATGTCGAGGTCATTGGTCGGCTCGTCCAGAACCAGCACATTGGGCGCTTCCATCAGAACGCGGAGCAGGTAAAGCCTTCTGCGCTCTCCGCCGGACAGACGCCCGATTTCGGTGTGTTGAAGGTCGGAGGAAAAGAGGAACTTTTCCATCATCTGGGAGGCGGTCAACATTCCCTCCGGGGTATCAATTTCCTGAGAAATACTGCGGATGTAATCGATGGCCTTGGTGGTCGGCTCACACTCGGAGCCGATGAAGGATTCCTGAGAAAAATATCCGATGCGAACGGTATCTCCGTGGGTCACCGTTCCGGAGTCGGGAGCAAGCTGGCCGCAAATCATCCGCACCAGCGTCGATTTTCCGTATCCGTTGGGGCCGATGATGCCGACGCGGTCCCCTTTGAGCAGGTTGTAGCTGAAATCCTCAATCAGCTGTTTGCCGTCGAAGGCCTTGGAAATATGCTCGATTTCGATGATTTTTTTGCCGAGACGGGAAGAAAGGGCAGAAACCTCCAGTTTGTTTGTTTCCGGAATCAGCTCGCTGTTTTTCAGCTCCTCAAAGCGATTGACCCGGAACTGCTGCTTGGTGCTTCTGGCACGAGCCCCGCGCTGAATCCATGCCAGCTCCTTGCGGTACAGGCTCTGACGCTTGCGCTCGGTTGCCAGCGCCATCTCCTCACGCTGCGCCTTCAGCTCGAGATATTGTGAATAGTTGGCAGGGTAAGAATAGATGCTACCATGGTCAAGCTCCACGATGCGGTTGACCACCCGCTCCAAAAAATAGCGGTCGTGGGTGACCATCAGGACAGCGCCCTGAAAGCGCTTTAAGAATTGCTCCAGCCAATCCACCATTTCGCTGTCGATATGGTTGGTCGGCTCGTCCAGAATCAGAACTTCGGCTTCGGCTGCCAGCGCGCAGGCAAGGGCAACACGGCGCTTCTGTCCGCCGGAGAGCAGATGGATTGGCTGGTCATAGTCGTACAGCCCAAGTTTGGTCAGGATGGTCTTGCACTGGTACTCGTCCGCCTGCTGGCGGATGCGCGCTTCGTCAGCCTGCTCTTCGCTGATGGCAACCCCCTTCATCACCTGTTCCAGAACGGTGGCCTGCGGCTCAAAGACAGGGTTCTGGGGCAGATAGGCAACACGCACTCCGCCCGCGCGGGTTACGGTGCCGCTGTCCGGCTGGTCCAGTCCGGCAATGATTTTGAGCAGGGTGGATTTTCCGGTTCCGTTTACTCCAATCAGACCGATTTTATCCCCCTCGTTGATGGCAAGGGATGCTCCGTCCAGCAGCTGGCGGTCGCTGTATCCTTTTTGGATTTTTTCAGCATTCAATAGTATCAAGGCGAAAAGCCTCCGTTTCAATCAAAATTTGCAGAATCACAATACTGCTATTATACTATGAGGGGAGGTCAGCCGTCAATGCGGATGCAGACAACCGGGATTGCCCGGGAAATAAAAAAGCAGACCGCCGGAGCATGACGGTCTGCTTCGTCCCGAGAGGGACAATCCTAGAGGACAACATAGAAGAGAACAGTGAGAAAGTGGAAGAAGGTGCCCAGCATGATAAAGACATGGAACAGCTCGTGGAAGCCAAAGGTTTCGCTGATGTTGGGCTTTTTCAAGATATAAAAGATAGCGCCGACCGAGTAGGAGAGGCCGCCTGCCAGCAAAAGCGCGAAGGCACCACCTGGCATTACCTGTAAGGCCTTCCAGTCAAAAACAATAGCCCAGCCCATCAGGAGATAAAACCCGGTGTAGAGCCAGCGTGGAGCGTTCATCCAGCAGAGCTTGACTGCGATGCCGCAGATTGTGACCAGCCAGATGGTCAGGGTGAAGATGATACCGTGAAGGCCTTCCATGAATTTCAGACAGATTGGGGTGTAGGAGCCGGCAATCAGGACGTAAATCATCGAGTGGTCCAGCTTGCGCAGCCGTTCCAGCTTGAGGATTGGGCCATTATAAAAGTGATAGATGGAGCTGGCGCTGTACAAAGCCAGCATGGAACCGCCGAAGGCCAAAACCGAAACCATCATTCTGGCGGACAGATTGCCTTGGAGAGAATTCAGCACGACCAGAAAAACGGTGGCAACCATCGAAAAAAGGATGCCCAGAAAGTGTGTGTAGCTGCTCATTGGCTCGCGTGCGTCTTTAAAGAGCTTATACATATCATAATCCTCCTTACTTGATGTAGTTTTTAAAACTACTTTATGTATGATATCATAACAAATAAAAGAGGATAATGCAATACATCTTGCGAAAAATTTAAAAATAATATAAAATAGAAAACAGCCACTAGGAAATCATCGTTTCCAAACGCGGCTGCGAGAAGCCGAATGGGGAAGATTTTCCAATGGAATTGACCGGTCTTGCATTGCAAGGCAGGACTGTTATCGAGATACACAGCAGCAAAGACCATGACCGGAAAGGGGATACCAAGATGAATGTGAACAAGCAGGAAATCGAGCAGCTCATCACTTCGATGCTGAATCAGAATCGGCTGGAGCCAGAGCAGATTCCCGAGCTGGATTTGTACATCGACCAAATCCTGATGCTGTTTGAGGACAAGCTGGGAGAAAACCGACGCAGAGAAAAGGATAAAATCTTGACGAAATCGATGGTCAACAATTACAGCAAGGAAAAGCTGATTCGCCCGATGCGCGGAAAGAAGTATAATCGGGAGCAGATTTTGCAGATTTTGATGATTTGCAGCCTGAAAAACATCCTGTCCATCGGCGACATCAAGCAGGTGATGACCACCTTGATGGACGAAGGGATTCGGGCGCAGGAGCTGGAGCATATCCTCGAGCACAACCGCGTCAACTGCTTGATCAGGTGCTGGTGACCGATCTGCGGACGGATGCCCGGCAGCGTGATGTCGACGGCCTCGTGCTCGAGTG
>URFD01000125.1 GCA_900547015.1 uncultured Oscillospiraceae bacterium
GGTTGTTCAGAATAGGAAAAATCGCGGCCGGTGTTGCGGCGGCAGAGTTAAAGTATTTATCCTTAATCGTGGCATTGATGCCGGGATTTGCCCGCTCCTGAACCTCCTCATACACCGCAAACAGGCGGCCCAGGGTATAGGGGACATTGGTGCTGTTTTCATTCAGGCTCACAGTCAGGACCTCCTTCGGACAGAAAGCATTGGAATTTTTGATATAGTAGGCTTTTAAGATCGCCGCGCGGCCAGGGGTGATTTCGCGCTCCGCACGGACACGCAGCATCGTTGCCTCCATCAAAGCAGTCGGGTAAGCTGCGCCTGTAAAAATCGCTCTGGCAGTCGCACCTGCCAAGATGGGAGAGGGGTCTTTGTCTTTTGTGTTCAGATTTACCGTTTCCCGGAGCATAGCCCACAGCGGCATTATCTCGAAACGCGACCCGGCAATCTTCAGCCGTTCATAGTGTGCATTGACATTCTCCATCAATTTGCCAAAGGAATTGCGCAAAAAGAAACGGACAGACAGTCGGGCTGCATTGGGTGCAAGACCAAGAATATAGAAGGTTCGCTCAGGGTCCAGTGCCAACAGCTCGCAAGGCAGACCCTGCGCAAGATTCTTCATCGCATCTCGGAGATCCTGATTTGTCAACCCCTCCGGCGGAGAGTCTCCAAAGAGAGACATCCCGGCAAAGAGCTCATACTGAGGCTCTGCACCCTCTGCCCAGCAAACAACGGTGGTATCGCCGATGCGATGGACATTCGGTTTGTCACTGATCAGAGCATTTAGCGCCGCTGTATAGGCAAATGCGGCAGCTTTTCCCACCGGCGCATTAAGGCTCTGCTCCTTCCCATAGGAACAGAAGGCCGGCGCATTAAAGGAAACCATCGCCGCACCGCTGGATTGTGCTCCCAAAACACCCTTAATCGTTGGATGGATTGATGCAGGTACATCCAGATTGCCGGTGATTAAACATTGCTGTTTTTCCCCCTCGGTTTCACTGTAGCTGTCATTCCACGCCTTGCGAATTGCTGGGTCGTCCTGCGCATAAGTATCCACAACCCGGAATACCAGGTTGACACCCTTGGTAATCTCTTGCCAGTAGTCTGTCAGTGCCGGGTGATTCTGAGCCTCCTTGGGTTGCCAAGTATCAAAATAGGCCAAAATTGCCTTTGCGACGGGAGTGTCCACCTCATCCAAAAGCTGGTGGTGCATCTGTCTACAGGCTTCAAAACATCGCTCACTGCGTTCCGGCTTGCCTTTCTCGTCAACACCCAGCAAATAGCTGGAGTTATCCCAAAGAAAGTTTGGCAGAACTCCGCTCGAACGGACAACCGCCGCAGGCAGCTCCATGGAGGTTGGACGCAGTTGAGTCTTTTTTCCCACTTGGGTTTCCGCCATTGTGGGAACCACATATTCCAAGGCACCATTTTCGTCCAAGCACAAAGCATAGCTAATTTTTGTCGGACTCCAACCGGGGCGAGATATCTTCTCCTGAGCCACCAAATCTTCAAATAATTGTGTCAGCGCTTGCAGGATCATTTCCATACCTCCCCGCTGTCCATCGTCGGCACCTCCAAAACACCGTCCCGAAGGACAGCACGGAAGAAATGCGGTGTAATTCCGTCAGGATTAGAATAGTCTAAATCCAGCAGCATCCAGCCCAAATCCCGTTCACCCCGCAGTTCCTCCGGACATGGAGGCAACTGGGTGCAGGGCTTAAAATGAGCCGAGAATTCCCGTACACCAAAACATGGCTGGCGGTAACATTGGCCCCGCTCCACCCGGCGGCGCATCATGTCCTGAAATTTCCCGGGATTGTCCGAAGGTGCGGCATGGTCGGTCATTTCAAAATGGGCATCAATGACATAATGCACATCCCGTAGAATCATAGCGGCACGCTGCTGAATACTTTCCGGTGTGGCGAGGTAAAGTTCTTCCCCTGTTTCCATAGCAGAGTGGGCTTTTCGGGCGCTGATGACATCCTTGACCTCGTTGCGGCGGACGTTGGTGAAGCTGATTGGAGCGCACACATGGATACGATCCACCACCCACCTGAGTCCGGGATGCCAGAAGATACTTTCCAGCAGGCCCCTTGCCGCCGACGGAGTCATGACGTCATAACTAACTCGTTCTACCTTCATCTCCGGTCGAGTGAAGCAGGCGTAGTCACCCCAAACTTCAACAGATATTGACATCGGTTATCTCCTTTCTTTTTGGTTTCTGTTTTATATAGGAAGCACAGTTGTACTGTCCGTGCAGGCTATCAGATTAGTTTTCTGTATAGCCCCATCATAACACAAGGTTCTCCTATTATCAATATTCAATAATAGAAAAGCTTATGGTCAATTTGACAATCAGCAGACTGGTATGACATACTGTAAAGTGTCAGGGAAACCTGTGGGATTGAAATAATAAGAAAAACTGCTACACGGTGGTAAATGGCAGAAGGGGCAGAGCAGAACGCTCTGCCCCTTTTCCCATTAAATAAATTCTGCTTTCCCGAAATCTGCCTTTGTGGACAAGCCCATTTCGGAATCATACAGCTGGAGATTTTCCAAAATTGCGCTGTCTTCTGACAAGAGGCGGATGTCTCCTGCTTCCCAAAGCGCCCGAAAATGCTGTGGATAAAGATTGACACAGTACTGACCTGCCCGTCGGTAATCCTCCCGCCCTGCATAGCCCTCCTGAAGCGGCTGGCAAATCTCCGCTCCTTCTTCTAGCGGGATATAAACGCTGAAAGTCTCCGAATCAATCAGGTGAAATGCCTTCGCCACAGTTTCAAAGGGCAACAGATTTTCTTGAACGGTTTTGATCACTGCGGCCTTGTCCATATTTTCTCCGATCAGCGACCGCAACGCTGTAAAATATCGCTTCATGACCGCTTGGTCACCGGGGTCTCCCCCTTTCTTCAAAGCCTCTTGAGCTGCCCGAATAGGGATTCGCTGCAAGATAGGTGTTGGGTGCTCGCTCTGGAAATAGGTGACAACGCTGGCCTGTGCAGGGCGCTTGCCCTCACGATTACATCGACCTGCCGCTTGGGCAATCGAATCCAATCCGGCAAGCTCCCGCCAGACCGCAGGGAAATCCACATCCACACCGGCTTCGATTAAAGAAGTCGACACCACCCTACATGGCAAGCCCTGCTTTAGGCGTTCCCGAATCTTGTCCAGAACACGCTTGCGATGGGCCGGGTACATCAAAGTGGACAGATGAAACCGTCCCTCTTCCGGAAGGAGTGCATACAACGATTGGGCCGCCTTGCGGGTATTGACGATGCAGAGCGCCTGATTCTGCTGCTGCAACTCCTCTGCCAGCGCTTCCTCCGATAACATTCCTCCATTTCGATATGTCACCCGTCGGAAATTTCGGAAATTCTTCTCAATTTCAGGGCAAAGCTCTGTCATATTTTGATTCGGGCAGAATCTGCGGAACAGGTCTCCCAGCACCGGCTGCGTTGCCGTACACAAAAGAATGGTGGAACCGAACTGGGCTGCAAGCGATGCCATCGCTCCCACACAAGGGAGCAGATGACAGGTCGGAATCATCTGTGCCTCATCGAAAATGACTACACTGTTCGCTATATTATGGAGCTTCCTGCATTGGGAGGAGCGGTTCGCATAGAGCGATTCAAAAAACTGCACCGCCGTTGTGACGATGACCGGCGCATCCCAGTTTTCTGTTGCCAAGCGTTGGAAACAGTTTTGCCTGTTGGTTTCGTCATCCGCATCAAAGGATGCCCCGCTGTGGTGTTCAACAACATTTCCTTCTCCCAGAATCTCCCGAAAAACTGCCGCATTTTGCTCGATGATGGAGGTGTAGGGAATCACATAAATCACCCGCTCCAGTCCCTGCTCCACAGCGTGCTTCAGTGCAAATGCCAAGGAAGAAACAGTTTTTCCACCTCCTGTCGGAACGGTCAAGGAATAGACACCACGAGGAAGGGTGGCCTTTTCCAGACATTCTGACAGGATTGCGCACCGGTTTCGGTTTAACTCGCTGTTTCCCGGAAACCAAGGTGAAATGTAGGAGTTTAGCCGTTCCAGCAGAACCGGCAGCGGGTCATATCCACCGCGCTGCGGCTGCACCTCTGCCATAAAATTTTCCGTATCCAGATAATCTCCATCCACCAGACAGGAGTAAAGCATCCTTGTCCACATAAACAGTGCATAAGGGTCTTTGACAGGCATCCTTCCACTGGGGCGGGGCAGGGTACCCTGCCAGTAATAGGGAGGAATCTTTTTCTTGATTCTTCCGGCAAGGGTGGGCGCTCCCGGATAGTCTGTTTTCGGATTTCCAAAATTCGGGAGTCCTCCATGATGTCCTGCCACACAGCAGGCTGCCGCATTTTCTCCTATTTTTGCACATTCCAAAGCCCCAGCGGTGGCATGGTCCACCTTTGGTCCGCCATGCAGGCGCTTTTGAAATCCCTCCGAATACTTTCCGATATCATGGGCGCATCCCAAAAGGCGACCTCTTTCGGCTTCTCCAAAAGCTTCGGCAAAGCGGCTGCACTGCTGTGCCGTTCCCTGCAAATGCTCCTCCACCGTTTGTTCTCGGCCATCCGCGG
>URFD01000126.1 GCA_900547015.1 uncultured Oscillospiraceae bacterium
TTTCAACCGCACTTTTTCTTTTCACAGAGTTGGAACTCCTAATTAAGAACGATTTCACCGCCACAAAAAGCCTAGTGATTCGTCTTGGAAAATGGGCAGCGTTTGCCGATGCACTGGTTGTTCAGCGCAGCGTAGCGGCATACGACCTCCGGCTTCTCCATCTCGATGCCAAAGTGCTCTTTTACAAAATCAACGGCGGTCAGGATGGATAAGAAGGAATCTCGCTTGCAGCAGCGCGGGCCGCCAATCTCGCCGATTTTTCCCAGCGATGCCGCAGTCATCTTGTGCGACAGCGCAAAAGGCTCGTTGGTCAAAGGTGTGGACTGCGAGAGGATGGATACAAACATTCCTGAGCTGATTCCGGCGCCGCAGGCTCCCCAAAATCCGCAGGAGCCTCCGGGAACCTTTTTCCCGCGATTCATCATCTCCATCAGTGCCTCGGAAAGCTTGAGCTCTCCGCCTGCATTGTGGTATGCCGTCAGTAAGGCAGCCCCGACCATCACATGATACTCCGGCCCGTGCATATGGCAGGAGGGCAGCGCCATCATTTTTTCCACAATGGCAATCGGGCCCTTGGAGGTTTCGTTCATGCACAACTCGATGATGCGGTCTAAGCCCTGTGTGTGACATTCGTTGCAGACATAGTGACCGTTGACGCATCTCGTCTTGCTGGGTTCCTGCTTGTGGCAAATCTCGCACTCCATCAGAACATCAGCTTCCAGATATTCCAGCGGAGCCTTGCAGATTAAACATTCGTCCTTCATGTTCCATTTCTCCCTTCCGCTCAAGTGAAGTGATTATTCTGTAACAAGTTTTGTAAGACGGTCCAAATCGCCCTGGTCCGGATGCAGCAGGGCAAGGTCAAAGTTCGCAATCTTCGAGTCGATGTTTTCCGGGCAGTCCGGTTGCTCCTTCATCTGAACATAGCGGTCCCGGACAGACTGCGGCATTTTGCCCTGACACATAAATTCTCCGACGACGGTGTTGCTGGGGTCAATGGATTTTTTCACGTTGCCCAGCACCTTCAGGAAATAATCCTCGCTGATGCCGAAGCCTGCTGTGCCGAACAGGAAGATTTTTTTGTCTCTCAGCTTTGCCAGTAGCTCCAAGGTATCGCTGTCTGCGCTGCCTTTGTCTGTCCAAAAGCCAATGTAAAGCATGGGAGACTGTGGGTCTGCCGCCTGACAGGAGCCGAAGAAATCACAGTTTTCCGCAGGCAAAGCCTCGTGAACTGCGTCGGCGAGCTTTTTGGTGTTGCCGGTCATGCTGCTGAATAAAATAGAATATCTGCCCTGATACATGATGGTGTCGCTCCTTTTTGATTTAAGGTTGAAAATATGATAGAACCCGAAGATGGTAACGGGTGCGCCGCGGGAAGAATAGGCTCACTGCCCTCAGGCAGAGCTCGAGAAAATCTCGATAAATACAAAAAAACCAGCAACCGGAAAACCGGCTGCTGGCAAGATTTCTGGCGGAGATGGTGGGATTCGAACCCACGTGCCCATCTCTGGACAAAACGATTTCGAGTCGTTCTCGTTACGACCACTTCGATACATCTCCATATTGAGATTCGGAAGCCCGAACCAACAGACGACCAGATGCGTGTCGCCACTTTCCATGAAGCCTTACCATTATAACAGATTTCGTAGGATTTTTCAAGTGTTTGCCGGAAAAAGATTTCTCTTTTTTTCGACCCTGTATCTGCCAGAATCGACAGAAAAAAGCCTCCGTATGATTTTCATACGGAGGCTTTTGAAGCAATCGGTTATCTTGGGAATTTGATTGCAGCCTGAGCAGCAGCCAGACGAGCAATCGGAACGCGGAATGGAGAACAAGAAACATAGGTCAGACCAGCTTTGTGGAAGAACTCAACAGAAGCTGGATCGCCGCCGTGCTCGCCGCAGATGCCCAACTTGATGTCAGGGCGGGTCTGACGACCGAGGTCACAAGCCATCTGAACCAGTTTGCCGACGCCCTTCTGGTCGAGCTTAGCAAATGGGTCAAATTCATAAATCTTGTTGTCGTAGTAGTAGTTGAGGAACTTGCCAGCATCGTCACGGCTGAAGCCGAAGGTCATCTGGGTCAGGTCGTTGGTACCGAAGGAGAAGAACTCTGCCTCGGTTGCAATTTCATCGGCAGTTACAGCTGCGCGAGGAATTTCAATCATGGTGCCGACCTTGTAATGGAGCTGGGCGCCTTCCTGGGCAATGACTTCGTCAGCGGTCTTGCAGACAACTGCCTTTACATATGCCAGCTCTTTGACCTCTCCAACCAGAGGGATCATGATTTCCGGAACGATGTTCCAGTCAGGATGTTTTTTATTGACATTGATGGCAGCGTGGATGACAGCCTGAGTCTGCATCTCTGCGATTTCCGGATAGGAAACAGCCAGACGGCAGCCACGGTGACCCATCATTGGGTTGAACTCATGCAGGGAAGCGATGACATTGTTGATTTCCTCAACGGAAATGTTCATGTCCTCGGACAGCTCCTGAATCTCAGCCTCGGTGTGAGGAACAAACTCGTGAAGCGGTGGGTCAAGGAAGCGGATGGTAACCGGCAGACCCTGCATTGCTTCGTAGATGCCCTCAAAGTCGCCCTGCTGCATTGGCAGCAGTTTTGCCAGAGCAACGCGTCTCTGCTCTTCGGTCTTGGAGAGAATCATTTCGCGGACAGCTTTGATTCTAGTTCCTTCAAAGAACATATGCTCGGTACGGCACAGACCAATACCCTGTGCGCCGAATGCCAGAGCCTGTGCAGCATCCTTCGGAGTGTCTGCGTTGGTGCGGACCTGAAGCTGTCTTGCATCATCAGCCCAGCCCATCAGACGGCCAAAGTCGCCGGAAACGCTGGCAGCGGTGGTTGGGATTGCTTCTGCGTAAATCTTTCCGGTAGAACCGTCCAGAGAGATGTAATCGCCGCGGCTGATCTTTTTGCCGCCCAGCTCGAAGTAACCGTCTTCATCGTGCATGATGATGTCACCGCAGCCGGATACACAGCAGGTACCCATACCACGAGCAACAACTGCTGCGTGGGAGGTCATACCGCCACGAACAGTCAGGATGCCCTGTGCGTGGTTCATACCCTCGATGTCCTCCGGAGAGGTTTCCAGACGAACCAGAATGACCTTCTCGCCCTTCTTGCCCTCTGCGGTTGCTTCTTCAGCGGTGAATACAACCTTGCCGCAGGCAGCACCAGGGGAAGCAGCCAGACCGGTTCCGATTGGTTCAGCAGCCTTCAGAGCCTTGGTATCAAACTGTGGGTGAAGCAGAGCGTCGAGCTGTTTCGGGTCGATCATGCAGACTGCTTCTTCTTTGGAGATCATGCCCTCGTCTACCAGGTCGCAGGCAATCTTGATTGCTGCGAAAGCAGTTCTCTTGCCGTTTCTGGTCTGGAGCATGAAGAGCTTGCCATTCTCGATGGTGAACTCCATATCCTGCATATCTCTGTAATGCTGCTCCAGACGGTGTGCAACATCGCAGAACTGGTTGTAAACCTCAGGCATGATGTCCTTGAGCTCGTCGATATGCTGTGGAGTTCTGACACCGGCTACTACGTCCTCGCCCTGTGCATTGACCAGGAACTCGCCAAACAGCTTGTTTTCGCCGGTTGCAGGGTCACGGGTGAAGGCAACGCCGGTACCGGAGGTATTGCCGGTATTACCGAATACCATCATCTGTACGTTGACAGCAGTACCCCAGGAGGAAGGAATGTCATTCATTCTTCTGTAGTAGATTGCACGCGGGTTATCCCAAGAACGGAATACCGCTTTAACAGCGCCGATCAGCTGTTCTTTTGGGTCCTGTGGGAAGTCGATGCCCTTCTGCTCTTTGTAGTAGTTTTTGAATCTGACTACCATCTCTTTGAGATCGTCTGCATCCAGCTCAGTGTCGAGTTTAACGCCCTTAGCAGCCTTCATCTCATCGATGATGATTTCAAATTTGTGCTTTGGAACTTCCATTACAACATCGGAGTACATCTGAATGAAGCGGCGGTAGGAGTCGTAAGCAAAGCGCTCGTTGTTGGTCAGCTTTGCAAAGCCTTCTACAACCTGGTCATTCAGGCCGAGGTTGAGGATGGTGTCCATCATACCAGGCATGGAAGCTCTTGCACCGGAACGAACGGAAACCAGCAGAGGGTTGTTGATGTCACCGAATTTCTTGCCGACCAGCTTTTCCAGATCTGCCAGATATTCAAAAATCTGGGCTTCGATGTCAGCGTTGATCTGCTGACCATCTTCATAGTACTGGGTGCAGGCCTCGGTAGAAATGGTGAATCCCTGTGGAACGGGCATACCTAAAACAGTCATCTCGGCAAGGTTGGCACCTTTGCCACCAAGCAGTTCGCGCATTTTTGCGTTGCCTTCAGAGAAAGCATAAACAAATTTTTTGCTCAATTTAAGGATACCTCCTAAAAATAAATTTGCGGGAATCTTCAGAAAAAGGCATGGAAACTTTTTGAAAAGCCCTGTACATCCTGTACAATCAATCCGAT
>URFD01000127.1 GCA_900547015.1 uncultured Oscillospiraceae bacterium
AATCCGCCAAACTGCCCCAATCGGAGCCATCTGGCGGATTGTCCCATTATCGTGTCTTTTTTAAGGAGCGGTTGAGCGCTGCAACCGGAAGCCCCATAACATTAAAATAGTCCCCGGAAATTCCCTCAACCAGCAGACTGCCGTAGCCCTGGATGCCATAGGCGCCCGCCTTGTCATACGGCTCGTCGAGCGAGGCGTACCACTGGACCTCCTCCTCGGTCAGCTCCAGAAATTTGACAGCGGTTGTTTCGCAGAAGGACTCGGTCTTGCTGTCATGGACGATTGCCACACCGGTATAAACCTCATGCTCCCGACCGGACAGACTGGAAATCATCCGCACACAGTCCTCGTGGTCCTTTGGTTTTCCCATGATTTCTCCATCCAGCACCACCACGGTGTCCGCACCGATGACGACACGGTCGGCAAACTGCTGTGCCACATCCTCCGCCTTGATTTTTGCAAGGTGCATCACCGCCTGACGGGCATCCAGCCCATCCGGGATGATCTCCTCGACATGGCTTGCCTGAACGATAAAATCCGGTTGGATGATGGACAACAGCTCCCGTCTTCGCGGGGACTGCGATGCCAAAACCAGCTTCATCTGAATCGCCTCCTCTTTACTTTCCGGTGGAGCCGAAGCCCCCCTGACCGCGTTCACTGTCCTCCAGCTCCTGCGCCTCCTGAATCTCGGGCAGAACGACCGGCATCACCAGCAGCTGTGCCACACGGTCCTGCGGCTGGACGGTGTAGGACTTGTCTGAAAAATTCCGCAGACAGACGCAGACCTCTCCCCGATAGTCCGAATCGACAACGCCGACTGCATTGGCAGGTGCTACCCCATATTTGGTCCCCAGCGAGCTGCGCGCAAAAATCAGCGCAACTTCGTTTTTGCTTTCCAGCTGGATGGCAAGTCCGGTCGGAATCTTCTCTGTCTGTCCCGGCAGGATTTCCACTGCCTGCTCGATGCAGGCATACAGGTCATAGCCTGCGCTGCCCTGTGTCGCTCTGGTGGGCAGCTGTGCCTGCGGATGCAGGCGCTTGATCTTTAAGATGCTCATCGTTCTACTCCTATTTCACGTTGCGGTAATAAAGTCCGCGGGTAATCTGCTCCATCGGCTCATGAAGAATGGTATATTCTCTCAGGATGCGGTCCACCTGTTTTGGGCCCTCAGAGGTAAAGTACAGCAAGCCGTAATCGAAGCCGGACAGCTCCTCCATGCGGTCTGCCAGATATACCGGACGGCTGTTGAAAATCTCGGAATATTTGCGTCCGCTGCACCGAACCTCAAAGACCTCTTTTTTGCGGTCGGTCAGGGTGCCAAAGCCCTTGCAGTCTCGGCAACCGCTCAGACGAATCGGGCAGTTGCGGGTGACCATCAGCGACAGTCTGCCGTAAATCAGCAGGCCGCGCGGCAGCAATCCGCCGACTGCCTTCGCCCTTGACAGCGACAGCTCGAAGGAAAGCAGACAATCCGCAAGTCCCAGCTTTTCATATTCCTGCAAACAGCCCTCGTTTGCAATATTGAGTCCAAACTCGCCGTGCAGGGTAAATCCAAGCTGGCGTCCCAGATGGACCCCGCCCAGATTTCCGACCGACAGATGCTCGATTCCCATTCTTCGGCATTCGTTGAGACGCTCGGTCAGTTGAGCGGCATCGTCCCCAAACACCACCCTCGGCAGAGAAACCGCAATCTTTGGCAGCAGGCTCTTGTCCAGCTCCGCTGCATGGCGCAGGACCTCGTCCAGCGGCAGGATAATCTGTTCGCAGGAGGCAGCAAGGCTGTCGGTCAGCTGCGACATCTGCCGAATCTGCGCCCGCAGTGCCGGCTGGGCGACAGGACTTCTGCCCCGCTTGCTCTGGCGGGCAACCGGCTCAAATCCAATCGGAACGATTTGTCCGCGTTGTTCGGTCAGCTGCTCCAGCGCCTGACGGCGCAGTGCATTGAGCTGGCTTGCCGGACAGATTAATCTCTCTCCAAGCTCGGTCTCCAAAGAGTTGAGGTAGTAAAAGGTTCCTCCTGTCTTTTCCAGACTGCGGCGAACCAGCTCCTCGTTGGTAGGAGCCTTGAGGGCAGCCTGCGGAACCTCGCCCTGTGCGCTCACGGTGTGGCCTTCCCGGTCGTTTGCGGTCAGCACCACCGGCTGGTTCTGCTGCATCGAGAAGGAGAAATCTACCCCAACGCGCGGCACATCCTTCGATGCCAAATCGCTGAGCGATTTGAGCACCTTCTGACCTGCCAGAACATCCTCCTTCTGGCGGGTTCCAAACATATCCAAGCCCAGTCTGCCATCAAAATAGCCTTGGGTAAATCCGCTGCGTGAAAAGACTGCCGCCATCAAATCCATGTCCGCCTGTGCGCCCAGCAGTGCCTGACGGAACTGGCTGACCGCAGCCGCTACATATTCCGGGCGCTTCATCCTGCCCTCGATTTTAAAGGAGCTGACGCCTATCCGTGCCAGCTCCTGCACCCGGTCGGCAAGGCTGAGGTCCTTGAGCGACAGCGCATATCCGCTGTCCCCTTTGCGTCCGCTGGAGAACGGCAGACGGCAAGGCTGCGCGCACAGTCCTCGGTTTCCGCTGCGCTCTCCAATCACCGAGCTCATATAGCACTGACCGGAAACGCACATACACAGCGCTCCGTGTACAAATACCTCTGTTTCAATCGGCACCTGAGCGGTAACGGCAGCGATTTCCTCCCGGCTCATCTCTCGTGCCAGCACAACTCGGGAAAATCCCAGCTCCTTAGCCTGCCATGCGCCCGAAACGTTGTGGACGGTCAGCTGGGTCGAAGCGTGCATCGGCATCTCCGGCGCCGCCTCGCGCACCAGTGCCGCCACTCCAAGGTCCTGCACAATCAGGGCATCGATGCCGTAGCGGCAGGCAATCTCCAGCGTCTTTAAAACCTGGTCATACTCTCGGTCATATACCATCGTATTGACCGTCATGTGCATCTTTACCCCGCGCTCCTTGCAGATGCGGGAGGCTTCCCCGAGCGATTGCTCGTCAAAATTTTTTGCGTTGCGGCGCGCGTTCAGTTCCCCGTAGCCAAAATAAACCGCATCCGCTCCGCTGTGTACCGCCGCCAGCAGACTTTCCAGATTGCCCGCCGGTGCCAGCAGCTCTATCTTTTTCATGGCTGTTTCCCCAATCTCAAAACTCTCCAAAAACAGGGAGGTGTCTCTCCTCCCTGTTCCTGTCTTATTTCAGTGTTTTTTCCCGCTTGATGCCCTCGTAGTCATCCTCGACCATCGGGCCAACAAACTCGTATCCCATGCTTGCATAGAAATCGTTGAGCTTATCGTTGCCCTTCTGGCAATCCAGACGGATGCACTCTTTTCCCTCCTTGCGGGAAAGCTCCTCGCAGAAGTTTAACAGCGCCCGTCCTGCGCCTTTTGCCTGCGACTTTGCCGCCAGGTGATGTAGATAGTAGCAATCCTTCGGCTCGTCGTTTTCCCATCTCGGGTCAACGGTCAGCATTGCGATTGCACCGGAGACCTCCTGCTCGGGAGAAATCGCCAGATAAAACTCTCCCCGATTGATTCCCTCCAGAAAATACTCCCGCGGATAGCGCTGCATATAGTTGGTTTTGTTCCACTGATGCAGACCCTCTCGGTCCATCCACTCGATTCTGTCGCGGATAATCTCCATGATTCCGTCTACATCCTGTGCCGTCGCACGGCGAAAGGTATACTCCATTGTTATGATTTCTCCTTTATTCTCCAAATCTCTCTTCTCTAAAAATCCTCATACTCATCGTCATCGTCGTCCATGCCCTCTTCAGGCTGAAAGAGCAGTCCATCCATGGTGGCAAACTCTGCATACTCCAGTGGAGTCCTTCAATGCTCACGGCCGATATTCTGGCGCAGAATGGTGATTTCCCTGCGCAGGCGTTCGTTTTCCTTGCGCAGCTCGTCCACCTCCAGCTTGGCCTTGGTCGAATCCTCCAGATATTCGGTCAGCTGGCTGCGGATATGGTCTGCATTCTGTTCGCTTTTTTCGTACATATCCGCATAGTTGAGGGTGGTGAGGAAATAGGCGTCGTTGAGCGTCACGCTCGGGCTGGAATCCATGATCGTCTTGACCTTGTTTTCGATGGTATTGGTCAGACGTTTGACATACTCCACCGGCTCGGTGGAAGAAACAACATATCTTGAGCCGCAAATCTCTACCCTAATCTTGTTCTGTCCCGCCATACAGACCATCCTTTCCCTGATTCAGCTTGCCGCTGATACTAATATTTAGTTCTATTATATATGATTTGCACCCGCAAAGTAAAGAGGAAGCCTGCTGTGCTCCGGCAAAAATCACAAATTTTCCATTCCATCTTCTCGCATTTTTCTTGAAAGGCGCTCCGATATTTTTTATCTGTCGCTGATTTTTATTCTGTGTTTCTGTTCATCCTGCCGGATTCCCGAGGGAACGGTCAAATAGCCCTTGTTTTCGCCTGCCCAATATACTATAATTTTATC
>URFD01000128.1 GCA_900547015.1 uncultured Oscillospiraceae bacterium
CCTTTACACAAAGAGCTGACCGCCGGATGTGAAAGGGTGCTGTATCATGGCAAAAAACCTGGAAATATCGGTGCTGCTGGATTACTACGGTCAGATGCTGACCGAAAAGCAGCTGGAAGTGGCGCAGCTGTACTACAATGAAGACCTTTCTCTGGCGGAAATCGCCCAGTTTGCCAACATCACCCGACAGGGGGTCCGCGACAGCATCAAGCGCGCGGAGACAACCCTTCTGGAGATGGAGGAGCGCATGGGTCTGGCACGAAAGTTCCGGGATTATCAGGAGAAGATCGACCAGATTACCGACTGCGCCAAGGAAATCGCCTTCGAGGCGGAAAAGTATGCCTTGGGCAAACGAATCGGAAAAGAAGCCGGAAAGATTCTGGAGCTTGCACAGGAAATGAACGACGAAACAATATCAACAGTGAATGGGGGAAATACCGATGGCATTTGAGGGACTTGCCGACAAGCTCAATCAAGCCTTTAAAAAGCTCAGGTCAAAGGGAAAACTCTCTGAAAATGACGTAAAAGAAGCAATGCGCGAGGTGCGTCTGGCGCTGTTGGAGGCGGACGTCAACTACAAGGTCGCAAAGGACTTTGTCAAGAGTGTTACCGAAAAGGCAGTAGGTGAGGAGGTTCTCTCCAGCCTGACACCTGCTCAGCAGGTAATCAAAATTGTTCGGGACGAGCTGACCGAACTGATGGGCTCGACAGACAGCCACATCAATTTTTCTTCCAAAATCCCAACCGTTATTATGATGTGCGGCTTGCAGGGCTCCGGTAAAACCACCCACTCTGCAAAGCTGGCAAAGATGTTCCGCAAGCAGGGCAAGCGTCCGTTGCTGGTTGCCTGTGACGTTTACCGTCCGGCGGCAATCGAACAGCTGAAGGTCGTTGGCGAACAGGTCAACACCCCGGTCTTTGAGATGGGAACCATCAGCCCGGTTGAAATTGCCAAGAATGCAATCAAGCACGCGAAGGACTACGGCAACGACATTGTCATCCTGGATACGGCAGGCCGTCTGCATATCGACCAGGAGCTGATGCAGGAGCTGCAGGACATCAAAGCGGAGGTTCATCCGAACGAAATCCTGCTCGTCATCGATGCGATGACCGGTCAGGATGCGGTCAATGTGGCCCAGAGCTTCAATGAAACGCTGGGAATTGACGGCGTAATCCTCACCAAGCTCGACGGTGACACCCGAGGCGGTGCAGCGCTGTCGGTCAGAGCGGTGACCGGCAAACCAATCAAGTTTGCGGGCATGGGCGAAAAGCTCGACGATTTGGAAGTGTTCCATCCGGACCGTATGGCTTCGAGAATTCTGGGTATGGGCGACGTGCTCACCCTGATTGAAAAAGCACAGGACGAGGTGGACGAGCAGAAGGCGATGGAGGTCGCCAAGAAGCTCAAGGAAAATTCTTTTGATATGGACGACCTGCTTGAGCAGATCAAACAGGTTCGAAATATGGGTCCTTTGGGCAAGATTCTGGAGATGTTCCCCGGAATGTCCGGCAAGGTCAGCGATGAGACTGCGCAGGCCGGCGAGCAGGAGATCAAGTATCTGGAAGCAATCATCAATTCGATGACAAAGGCCGAGAGGGCAAACCCCGACATCATCAACCCTGCCAGAAAGCGCAGAATCGCAGCAGGCAGCGGCACCGACGTGCCAAGGGTCAACCGTGTTCTCAAGCAGTATAAGCAGATGAAGGACATGATGAAGATGCTCGGCGGCAAGGGCAAAAACGGCAAGCGCCGCAGAAGGATGCCATTCAATCCGGCGATGCTCAAAAATATGCCCCCAATGTAATGGTTTATCAAATTCCTGATATATGGGGAAATTGGTATAGAGTATTTTGAAAGGTTCAGGAGGTGACAGAAATGGCTGTAAAAATCAGACTTCGTAGAATGGGTGCTAAGAAGGCTCCTTTCTATCGTATCGTTGTAGCTGATTCCCGTTATCCGCGCAACGGCAGATTTATCGAAGAAATCGGTTACTATGATCCGGCACAGACTCCAGCTACCGTTAAGGTTGATGCTGAGAAAGCAAAGAAATGGATGTCTAACGGCGCTCAGCCAACCGACACAGTTCGATCCCTGCTCAAAGCGAACAATATCCTGTAGGAGGTAATCGCAAATGCAGGAACTGATTATTACTATTGTGAAAGGCCTTGTGGATGACAAAGACGCAGTTTCGGTCACCGTGGATGAACCCAAGGAGGACGGCACTGTTGTTTATCACCTCCATGTTGCAGCTGACGACATGGGCCGTGTAATCGGCAAACAGGGCAGGATCGCGAAAGCAATCCGTACAATCGTAAGATCCGCTGCCGGTAAGGTTGAGCAGAAGGTTGCAGTTGAAATCGACTAAGATTTTTGCTGGGAACCGGTCGCTGAAAAAAGGATCATCTGAAAGGGCGCAAGGGCAGTTTTAGCTCTGGGCGTCCTTTTTTTGTAGGTGGATTTGGCAGAACAGACGGAGGAGGCATTTTGTATGCGAAAAGAGTATATCGAAGCGGGAAAGATCGTCACCACCCACGGCATCAGGGGAGAGGTCAAGCTCTATCCATGGTGCGACGACCCGGAGATGTTTTATGATATCGACACCATCTACCTTGATGCAAAGGGTGCAAAGCCAATCAAGCTGATGGGGCTGCGCTTTGCAAAGGGGATGCCCCTGCTCAAGCTGGAGGGAGTCGATTCCATCGATGATGCGGCAAAGCTGCGGGATCAGATTGTCTATATCCACCGCGATGACATCCCGATGGAGGAAGGCGAATATCTGATTCAGGACCTGCTGGGACTGAAGGTTGTGGATGCGGACGACGGCAGCGAGTATGGAGAGCTGACCGATGTCAGCCCGACCGGAGCAAACGATGTCTATCACATTCGGTTTGCGGACGGCAAGGAGCGGCTGATTCCGGCAATCCCACAGGTGGTTCTGGAAGTGGATTTGGAAGGCGGCGTGATGAAGATTCGACCGCTGGAGGGACTGTTTGACGATGAGGATTGATATAGCCACCCTGTTTCCGGAAATGTGCGAATCGGTGCTGAATGAAAGCATCATCGGCAGAGCAAGACGCGCAGGCAAGCTGGAGGTGTTCTGCCACAACATCCGCGACTATACGCTGGACAAGCACCGCCGGGTGGACGATACCCCCTATGGCGGAGGCAAAGGGATGCTGATGCAAACCGAACCAATCTACCGCTGTTGGCAGGCTGTGTGCGAAATGATTGGCACAAAGCCCCATGTCATCTATATGTCCCCAAAAGGTCAGCCCTTTAGCCAGAAACGCGCGGGCGAACTGCGGGAGTTGGAGCATATTTTCATTCTGTGCGGGCATTATGAAGGGGTGGACCAAAGAGTTCTGGACGAAATCGTGGACGAGGAAATCTCGCTGGGCGATTATGTCCTCACCGGCGGCGAGCTGGGAGCGCTGGTCGTAGCGGATGCGGTGGGCAGATTGTGCCCGGGAGTGCTGTCCGAGGAGGTCTGCTTTACCGAGGAAAGCCATTATGACGGACTGCTGGAATATCCGCAGTATACCCGTCCGCCGGTCTGGCACGACAAGGAGGTTCCGCCGGTGCTCATCAGTGGGCATCATGCCAATATCCTGAAGTGGCAGCGCGAGCAGTCGATTGCGGAAACTGCCCAAAAGCGCCCGGATTTGCTGGAAAAGGCAATCGAACAGGGCAAGCTGACCAAAAAGGAGCTTAGAGCCTTGGAGGAAGCGCGGGAAGCGGCAGAAGCAGAATAGCGCAGCAAGAAGCGAAATCCGAAAGGGACAGGAACTTTTGGGATGGCAAAAACATAAGGTTGGGAGAAGGGTGGTTTTCCCCGGAGAGCTAATGTGAGGACGGTCTGTCGGTTTTTACGAAGGATGTGTATATTAATGACAGCTATGTTGAAAACTTTGTAGTGAATACAGACAAAGAGAATCGCTTTTCCAACCGTCCATATAGAAAAGAAGCAGAAAATCGGAATTCTATGTAAAAGAATAGCAAAATATGCGTTGACGAAAAATGCCTTTGTGATATAATAGGTGTATCTCAAGAATCAGGCAGAACAGCGTGTCGGACCGAACGGAGCATCTCCGTGGGGAGTCCTGGATTCTGCGTGGATCTGAAATACTTTTAACATCTTAGAATAGGGGAGTAACTGAAATGTTTGTAAAAGAAGTAGTGGTACAGAACCAGGTTGGTCTTCATGCTCGTCCGGCAACATTCTTCATCCAGAAAGCAAATGAGTACAAAGCTTCGATTTGGGTAGAAAAAGAAGAGCGCAGAGTCAATGCAAAGAGCCTGCTGGGCGTTTTGTCTCTGGGTATCGTTGGCGGAACCACAATCCGTATCATCGCTGACGGTGCAGATGAGAAAGAGGCTGTTGAGAGCCTGGTAGAACTGGTAGAATCCGGCTTCGCTGAATAATCTCACGGCTTTGCCAAAAGCTTCGGC
>URFD01000129.1 GCA_900547015.1 uncultured Oscillospiraceae bacterium
TTGAAGCGCTGCCTCTTGCTTTTATCTGTTGAATTTTTCTCAAGATAGATTTTAGATAACTTCGGTTGCATGACGGGTGACATGGCAACCGAGGTTGACTGCAACCGGAAGGCTGGAAACATGGGTTGGATAGGAGATGATATTCACTGCGAGGGCAGTTACAGCACCGCCCATGTCCTCTGGGCCGATGCCCAGACGGTTGATGCGGTCGAGAATCTCACTTTCCATATCGGTGTAATACAGCTTTTTGTTGTAGGTGAACAGGTCACGGCAGAGCGCCCGTTTTGCCAGAAGGGTACACATTTCAGTGTTGCCGCCGATACCGATGCCAACAATCAGTGGGGTGCAGGCTTTGCCGCGGTTTTCCTGAACACAGCTGACAACATAGCGGATGATGTCCTCGCGGGTTGCGCTGGCATGGAACATTTTCATCGAGCTTGCATTTTCACTTCCAGCTCCCTGCGGAACAACGGTCAATGTGATGGAATTTCCGGGCACCAGACGAACATGAAGAATTGCAGGGGTGTTGTCCTCGGTGTTCTGGCGATTGAGTGGGTCAGTGACGACCGATTTGCGCAGATTGCCTTCGGTATAAGCCTGACGAACTCCTTCGTTGACAGCATCCTCCAGCAGCTCACCGATGATGTGGACATCCTGGCCGATGTCGGCAAAGACGACAACCATGCCGGTATCCTGACAGATTGGAACATTGGAATGCTGGGAAAACTTATAGTTTTCGATGATTCCGTTCAGTGCGCGCTTTCCGTTTGGAGAAATTTCATAATCCAAAGCGGTGTCCAGCGTCAGCTTAATATCCGACGGCAGGAATTTGTTTGCACGCAGACAAAGGTTTTTGACGGTGCGGGTTATGGTTTCACTTGTGATGGTTCTCATGAGATGACCTCCCTGTTACAATATGAAAATATTTCGATGTTCCATTGGAGCACGGCTACTCTGCGACCACCTTGCCGGAAATGACGACCATCTTCGGTTTAGCGGCAAGGGTCAATGGGTCACAGTCAAAGACAGAAAAATCAGCATCTTTGCCGACGGCAAGAGAACCGACACGGTCCTCGATTCCGACAATCGATGCGGCATTGATGGTGATGGCTGCCAGAGCCTGCTGGTAGTCCATCCCTTCACGAACTGCCATACCGGCACAGATTGGCAGGAGAGCGATTGGCATCACGTTATAGTCGGTACAGATCGCACAGGGGATACCCTGACGGGACAGAAGCCCCGGGTTCCGGTCGGTAGCACGGCACAGTTCCGGCTTGCTGCGCGTTGTCATCAGCGGTCCGGTGATAACCTTGATGCCGGCCTCTGCCAGTTCATCTGCAATCAGGTAGCCCTCGGTGCAGTGGACCAAAACAGAATCCAGCTCAAACTCGCGGGTCAGGCGCAGAGCAGTCAGGATATCATCGGCACGATGGCAGTGGATATGTGCCTTCAGCTCTCCCTTGATGACCGGAAGCAGGGCATCGCACTTTGCATCGAAGTCCGGCGGATCGGTTTCTCCGGTTTCGTCCTCCTCTGCTTTCAGGACATCCTCATAATAGCGCTGTGCCTTTTTCAGTTGTTCCCGAATCAAGGCAGCGGTCGCCATTCGGGTCATTGGGGTTTCGGATTTGTCGTTGTAGCAGTTTTTGGGATTTTCGCCCAGAGCAAATTTCATTGCGACCGGCTCCTGCACAATCATACGGTCAATATTTTTGCCAAAGGTTTTGATGGCACAAAACTGGCCGCCGATTGCGTTTGCACTGCCCGGCCCAGTCACGACGGTGGTGATACCGGCCGCGACCGCTTCCTCAAAGCTCTGATTGAGCGGGTTGATGGCATCGATGCCTCGAAGGTGCGGGGTAACAGGGTCGGTGATTTCGTTTAAATCGTCCCCCTCAAAATTCAGCCCTTCCTCGGCAAGGCCCATGTGGCAGTGTGCATCGATAAATCCGGGATAGACATTTTGTCCGTGCAGGTCGATGACCGCTTCGTTCTCCGGTGAAGGGCATTCCTCCATCGGGCCGAGCGCTGTAATGACAGCACCGTTTGTAAGAAGAAAACCGTCGGGAATGGTAAGGAAGCCCTGTTCAGACGGCTGCATGGTGAACAGATGTGCGTGGATAAAAAGCATAAAAACCTCCTGTCGGTGAATTGTTTCAGTGTGATTCGACAAAAAAGAGAAAAAAGCGGGAAGAACTGCTGTCGAATCAGGAAGATACCCCTATTATACATCAAAATCGCGCGTTTGCAAAGGGTTCGTTTTGTGCTGTTTGCCCGAAATAAAAACAAATTTGGAAAGGAGAGGAAAAAATAAAAATTGATATTGAGAGTTTATCTGTGATATGATAGGATATAAGTTGAGAGATATTTTCATATCAGTTATAAAATGGAGTATTATGTATTATGATCGTATCATTGGAAAATGTATTTAAATATTATGGGGCAGACTGTATCCTGCGAGATGTCAATGCTGTCATCAATGAAAAGGATCGCATTGGCTTGGTGGGAGCAAACGGAGAGGGAAAAACCACCCTGCTCAATGTCCTGACCGGTGCGCTGGATTATGAGGAGGGCTCGGTCAGCCTGACGAATGGCAAGGTAATCGGCTATCTGCGCCAGAACAGCGGCTTGTCCAACGGTCGTACCATCCAGCAGGAGATGGAAGCTGTTTTTGCCGATGTGCTGGCACTGGGCAGAGAGGTAGATTCCCTGCAAAAACAGATGGCGGCCGTCCACGATGACCCTAAGGCATACGAGGAGGTTTCGGCGGAATACAGCAAAAAGCTCGCTCGCTTTGAAGCACAGGACGGATACCATATTCAGGTCAAAATCAACACCATTCTGGGCGGTATGGGATTTGGAGATTATGACCGCAACATTATCACCGACAACCTGTCGGGTGGAGAAAAGACCCGTCTGGCAACTGCGCGTCTGCTGTTGATGGAGCCGGACCTTTTGATTTTGGACGAGCCGACCAACCATCTGGACTTTAAGACGCTGGGTTGGTTGGAGGATTACCTCTCTTCCTATAAAGGGGCGTTGCTGGTAGTATCGCATGACCGATATTTTCTCAACCGACTGGTAGACCATATCTGGGAGCTGGAACGTACCGTCCTGACCACCTATCGCGGAAATTATTCCTCCTATGTTGTCCAGAAGAAGGAGCGGGTAGAACGCCAGCTCAAAGAATATGAGCAACAGCAGGAACAGATCAAATCGATGGAGGAGTATGTTGCCAAAAATATTGCCCGAGCCTCCACCTCCAAAAGCGCGAAATCGCGCATCGCGGCACTGGAGCGGATGGACCGCATTGAAAAGCCGGTTATCTGGGAAAAGAAGGCGGCATTCAGCTTTGAATATGATGAGCCTCCGGTCAAGGATGTATTCCACGGCAAGGGAATGAGCATCGCTGTAGGAGAGGGGGAGAACCGCAAGGTGCTTTGTCGGAATATGCAGCTGGATGTCCTGCGCGGGGAAAAAATTGCCATCATTGGACAGAACGGTGTCGGAAAATCTTCGTTGCTTAAAGCGATTCAGGAGCTGATTCCTTTGGAAGAAGGCTCGTTTGAGTGGGGTCAAAAGGTCAAGACCACCTACTACGAACAGGAAAACCGCCAGCTGCACCCGGAAAAGACCGCCATCAATGAAATCTGGGACCGCTTCCCGAATATGTACGAGGTGGATGTCCGAAATATTTTGGGCAGAGTCCTGCTTTCCGGAGATGATGTGTATAAACTAGTGGGCAGCCTGTCCGGCGGCGAGCGTGCAAAGGTTGCCTTTGCCGTTATGATGTTGGAGCGGGGAAATGTCCTGATTTTGGACGAGCCGACCAACCATCTGGATATTGGTAGCAAGGAAATGCTGGAGGATGCTCTCGAGAGATTTGACGGAACTATCATCATGGTATCGCATGACCGATACCTGCTCAACCGCATCCCGACCAAAATTATCGAAATGACCTCGGATGGTTACGAGACTTATTCCGGACGCTACGACTATTACTTGGAGCATAAGGTGGAGGTTCAGCCGAAAAAAGCTGAGCAGAGTGAGGAGAAGAAGCAGGCTGCGCAGAAATTCTACCGCACCAAGGCAGACCGGGCACGACAGGTCGCTGCCAAAAAGCGAATCGCTCTGCTGGAAAAAACCATAGAGGAAAACGAACAACAGGTCGAACAACTGACCGCACAGATGGCAGACCCGCAGATTGCGGCGGACTACCAGAAGGTGGAAGAGATTTGCCAACAGATTGAACTGCTCAAATCGCAGAATGATGCCTTCAGCGAGGAGTGGCTGGAGCTGCTGGAAGAAGAATAAGGCTGAATCATAGCCAAAACCATATCGGGTAAGAAAGGGGTATTGTGCAGTGAAGCTGAACGTCAACAAAAAGTATACGACCATTTCGGTCTA
>URFD01000130.1 GCA_900547015.1 uncultured Oscillospiraceae bacterium
ATCACGATTTCCATGTTCTGGAACTGGTTGCCCTCGAACTGGAATTTGACGACGAAAGGCATCACATCTTTGATTTCTTTGACCTGCTCGTAGCCGAAGTCAGGCTGGTAATGCTTGATGATGGTGCACAGGGAGGTGATGTGGGAGGAAACAGCGATGTTTTTGCCCTCGAATTTGGTGAGGATGTGGGCAAGAGCAGCAAGGTTGCGCTCCTGAACCTCAGCAAGGCTTTCGCCAAATTCCTTTTTGAAGGTGAAATCTTCCCACTGCTTCTTGGTATACTCCTCGTAGTCGTTGACGAAGGAGCCGTTTGCACGCTCGCGCAGACCATCGATGACGATGATTTCCTTGCCGTTTGCATCGGCAAATGGCTTAATGCTGTCTACCGCACGAACAAACGGGCTGGAAACAACAACATCAATAGCCTTGTCGTCGAGGTAGCGGTTGATTTTGGGAATGTCCTGCTTGCCCTCTTCGGTCAGAGGACGAACGCTGTCCTCAGCAACGGAAAAATCTGGGCGGCAGTGACGAACGAAGTAAAGTGTAGTCATGGGGGTTCTTCCTTTCTTGATGGCTTGACAGGCAAAACTGCCTGTCTGCAAATTCATCCTAGCACAAAGACAGGTGGATGACAAGGGAAGAATGATTGAAAAATTCTATCGCTTTGGCGAAAACGGAAAAAAGGTTTATTGCTCCGAAGGGGACAGGAGAAATAAGCCAAACAGGATGCCCGGTATTGTGAACAGAAACTCAAACTTTGTGCTGAGGAAGGCAGTACATTCTAAAAGTGCGGCAGAGCCGGTTGAAGGAAGAAAGCAAAGGGCAACCATCAGGAGGAAGACTGCCCAGATTGCAGCAGGAATCACCGCAAGAGATCGACGCGCCCGAACAGGCGGAAGGATGATGCCAAGGGAACCAAGCATGAGCACGACTGCGGCAGACAACAGGAAGGGAGCCAGTGGATTCAGGATAACACCGAGAATGACAGCAGCAGTGTAGTGGTTGAAAATCAGCCTGGCAATCTCGGAATCAAATCCTGGGTTTCTTGCCCAGCTGTAGAGAGGGTAATAAAGGGCGGAAGGAAGAGAAAGAATCAAAAAGAGGACAGATAAAATACGGCAGCGTTTTTTCATGACAAAACCTCCTTAGTGAAATGATGAGAATGAGCGTGAACTCCTTGGCTTCATGATACAACAAATGACTTGTAAAAGCAAATAGAAAAAATTGATGCCAGAAGGAATCAGGAAAACGGACTTGACATCTTGGCTTAGATAGGGCATCATGATAGGCAGAGAACGGATTGGAGATGGGAGGACGAAGATGAAAACTTTGTATATTTCCGATGTGGACGGCACCCTCTACCGAGGAGGAGAGGCGTTCCTGCGTCCGCAGACGGTGGAGCTGTTCCGGCAGGTGCTGGCGCAGGGTGCGCAGGTGACCGTTGCATCGGGGCGAAATCTGTATGGAATTTATGATTTGGCGGACGAGAGTGGCATCACCCTGCCGGTCATCGCCTATAACGGAGCGGCAATCTACGACTTTAATACCGGACGGCCGCTCAAGCTGTTCCCATTGCAGCGGGAGCTTACCGACCGGCTGTGCGATTTATTCGAACAGCTGGAGATGCGCCACAAGGCCTGCGTCTTTTTTGAGGAGCAGCATCGGGGTGTCACCTTTAACCAGAACGGGTATCGCTCCATTCTGTGGAACGACAAGGCTCGCCACCCCGAAAACGGTTTGCTGTACGATGAGCCGGTCATCGACGGAACCAGGGAGCAGATTTTATCCGGGCAGTGTCTGTATATTGGTTCGAGCGGAAGCTATGAGCAGATTCACCATGCCTATGAGCAGGCAAAGGGATTGCCCGGTGTGCAGGCAGTCTTGCACCGCAGCCCGTACGAAGAAAAATGGTTCATCGATATTGGCTCGGACCAAGCCGGAAAAGGGGCAGCGGCACTAGCTCTCAAGCAGATGCTGGGCGCGGATGAGCTGGTCACCTTTGGAGATAACTACAATGACTTGCCGATGCTGACAGCGGCAGACCGCTGCTACACCGTGCCAGAAGCACCGGAGGAGGTCAAACGGCAGGTAAACGGTGTTCTGGACGATGACCCTGACTGTGTCCTGCGCTTCCTGCTGGCAGAGCAGAAGCGCCTGAACCAAAAGTAAAAACCGAAAAATCCCCTCTCACCTTCTGTGCAAAAGACAGGATGGCGGGAGGGGATTTGGTTTTAGAGCTGAGAAAGCAGTTTGGGCAGTTCGTCCAAAGAGCGGATGCAGTATTGAATCGGCAGACCCTCGGGGAGAGGCTTGCCTTCCGGGTTATACCAACAGCGGTCGATGCCGGCGCGCCGTGCGCCCTCCATATCGGAGGAGAGGGAGTCACCAATCATCAATGCCTGTTCCGGGACAAAGTCGGGGATTCGGGCAAAGATATAATCAAAGTATTCCCGACGGGGTTTTTGATGCCCGGCATCCTCCGAAACAAAAATATCGGAGAGAAAGGGCATCAGTCCGCTGGCGGACAATCGGCGGCGCTGGGTCTTGGAGACGCCGTTGGTCAGGATATACAGGTGGTATCCCTGACGGGAGAGGGTCTGGCAGGTTTCCAGTGCGTGCGGAAGGGTGCGGCTGCCATAGCCCAGATTGTACAGATAATCCTGATTAAAGGCGGCTGCATCCAAACCGGACAGATTCAGCTGTTCAAACAGGAGAGCGAAGCGGCTGCTCAGTAGCTGCTGTTTGGTGATCCGGTCCTGTTCAAACTCTTTCCACAATCCACTGTTGATTTGTTGATAACAGTGGTAGATCGATTCGGTACAGAGAAGGCCGTGCTCCTGAAAGGTGCGCTGAAATGCCTGATGCTCGGCATCATCAAAATCCATCAGGGTGCCGTCGGCATCGAACAGGAGGTAGCGGTATCTCATAGACAGCCCCTTTCCGCGCTTTTCTGGCTTTGGCACATGATGTCCAGAATGACCTCGTCGGTGTGTGCCATGCCCTCTGCGCTGACCCTGCCCATATTCTGCATGGTCTGCTCGACCGTGGTGGAAAGGATGCCGTTGTCATCAGGAAGAACGACCCCGTTTTTGGCAAACAATGCTGCCTTGACTGCGGAGGCAACAGCGGTGGAGAGCTTGAGCGAGCAGCCTTCCTTGGCTCCGTCGCAAATCATGCCCGTGATGTCTCCTGCCATGTTCTTGATAGCGCCTTCGATTTCGTGCAGTCCGCCGCCCATCATCATGCAGATAGCGGCAGAGGCTCCGGTAGCGGCGGCGACTCCGCAGCCGCACATTCCGGACAGCTTGCCGGAATAATTTTTAATGTAGGTGGTCAGCAGACAGGACAGCGCAAGTGCCTGAAGGGTGAGAGCTTCGGAGGCTCCCAAACGCTGGGCGGCGCGCATGACAGGAACGATTGCGGTGATTCCGTGGTTGCCACTGCCGGCACAGGTCATGATCGGAACGAAGCTGCCGGATACCCGCACATCCGATGCGGCTGCGGTGTAGATTTGCAGGTCGGAGGAAAGGGTGTCCTCCATCAGACCTGCGGTTCTCAAATCCCGAAGCGCGGCGCCGGCTCCCATGCCGGGACGGTGTTCGAGTCCCCACTCGGCGGCGTTCAGATTCATCTCGCCGGCCTGACGCATCAGGTTCAGCTGTTCCGGCTGCATCTGGGTGACGGCCTCAAGCAGCTCTGCAAGGGTGACCGACATCAGGCGGGAAGGGGAGGCCTGCTCTTCAGCGGAGGCAGGCTTGGAAAGGATACACTTGCCGTCGTGCTCAATCAGGGTGATGTTGGAATGGCTGTCCTCGATGATACAGCGTCCTTCTCCTCCTTGACCGAAGCAGCGAGCCTCGATGTAGAGCATCTTTCCGTTGTCAGAAAGGTGGACATGGACTTTGCCGGAGTCAATCAGACGCTGGCAGTCAAGCGAATTTTGGTCGGAGGCGGTAGAAAGCGCCTGAAGCCCTTTTTTGAAATCGCCGCCCACGGCTCCCAGCGCAGCGGCAGCGACGATTCCCTTCTGGACAAAGCCCGGGATGCCGACCGCCATACAGTTCTTGTAGATGTTGGGGCTGACGGTCAGTTCGATTTGGTTGGTGTGGATGCGGTTGTTGTCCGAAGCAGCGGCACAGCACAGTGCAACCGCTCCCGGCTCGGTGACGCCCAGCGATGGGACCACCTCTGCTGCCAGAATGTCGAGATAATCCTGTAAATTCATAAGAAAAAGCCACCTCTTTTTGGGAATTTTAGTAAGAATATGCAGAGAAAATGGGACGCAATTTATATAAATTCAATATATCATGCAGTACCCGAAAAGTCAAGGCGGCGAAGAAAAAGGGGAAAAACAAACAAGCACCAACATTCGTAGGTGCTTTTTTGTGGCGC
>URFD01000131.1 GCA_900547015.1 uncultured Oscillospiraceae bacterium
TTCTGCGTGCTGCCATGGTAGCCCTGCAGGCTACATGGGCGTATTTAACAAAGGGCGTGCAAGGCTATATCGTTGTATGCACCGGAAAGCCGGAAGGGAGATGCCGGCAGGGCACCCAGTCTTAGAGAGAATCCAAACTTCAGACGGAAATTTTAACGGAGGTAATTTGTATGTATTACAGCAATGGAAACTACGAAGCATTTGCGCGTCCACTCAAACCACAGGGTGTTGAAAACAAATCTGCATGGTTGGTTGGTTCCGGTCTGGCGGCTTTGTCCGCAGCCTGCTTCCTGGTTCGCGACGGTCAGATGCCGGGCGAAAATATCCACATCCTCGAAGAGATGAAGCTGCCGGGCGGCGCCTGCGACGGCATCTACGATGAGGGATTGGGCTTTGTCATCCGCGGCGGTCGCGAGATGGAAAACCATTTTGAATGTCTGTGGGATCTGTTCCGCTCGATTCCTTCGCTGGAAACCGAGGGCGTCAGCGTTCTGGACGAGTACTACTGGCTGAACAAACGCGACCCGAACTACTCCCTGATGCGTGCAACCGTAAACCGCGGCGAGGACGCTCACACCGATGGCAAATTTGCTCTGTCGGATAAAGCAGCTCTGAGCATCGTCAAGCTCTTTATGACACCGGACGAGCAGCTGTATGATAAAAAGATTACCGATGTTCTGGACCCGGAATTCTTTGAGTCCAACTTCTGGCTCTACTGGAGAACCATGTTCGCATTTGAAACCTGGCACAGCGCTCTGGAAATGAAGCTGTATGTCCAGAGATTCATCCACCACATCGGTGGTCTGCCGGACTTCTCCGCTCTGAAATTCACCAAATATAACCAGTACGAATCCCTGATTCTGCCAATGGTTCACTACCTCAAGGACCACGGCGTTCAGTTCCAGTACAACACTCAGGTTACCAATGTCATCTTTGAAAAGGACGGCGACAAGAAGGTTGCCCGCCGCATCGTCTGGGTACGCGACGGCGTTGAGGAAAACAAAGAGCTGACCGAAAACGACCTGGTCTTTGTGACCAACGGCAGCTGCACCGAGAACGCATCTCTGGGTGACCAGAACACCGCAGCCAAAATCGTCACCGAGCCGGTTGGTGGATGCTGGCAGCTGTGGCGCAATATCGCCGCTCAGGATCCATCCTTCGGCCATCCTGACAAATACTGCACCAATGTAGAGGCAACCAACTGGGAGTCTGCAACGGTCACCACTCTGGACGACCGCATCCCACCATATCTGGCAAAGATTTGTAAGCGTGACCCATTCTCCGGCAAGGTTGTTACCGGCGGCATCATCACCGTCAAGGACTCTGCATGGATGCTGAGCTATACCTTTAACCGTCAGCCTCACTTCAAGGCACAGAAACCAAATCAGCTGGTTGGCTGGATCTATGGTCTGTTCACCGATGTACCGGGTGACTTCATCAAGAAACCGATGAGAGATTGTACCGGTATCGAAATCTGTGCAGAGTGGCTGTATCACATGGGTGTTCCGGAAGACCAGATTATGGACATGGCAACCAATTCCGCAAACACCGTTCCATGTATGATGCCATATATCACTTCCTTCTTTATGCCTCGTACCAAGGGCGACCGTCCAAACGTTGTTCCGGATGGCTGTGTCAACTTCGCCTTCATCGGCCAGTTTGCTGAGACCATTCGTGACACCATCTTCACAACCGAGTATTCGGTTCGTACCGGTATGGAAGCAGTCTACACCCTGCTGGATATCGACCGTGGTGTTCCAGAGGTTTGGGGCTCCTGCTACGACATCCGCGCTCTGCTGGATGCGACCTCGAAGATGATGGACGGCAAGAAGATTACCGACATCAAGCTGCCAATGAAATACCGTATGGCTGAGAAGATTGCGATGGAGAAAATCTCCGGCACAATGGTCGAAGAAATGCTCAAACGCTATCACCTCATCTAGTTCACCTCAAAACAAAAAGAAGGATTCCCCACCCGGGGAATCCTTCTTTTTGTCCTGTTTGCCCTATTCGTCAATCTCTGCCATGCGGCAGTAGACACCAGAGCCGGGGTCGTCAATCATCACAGCGCCCACGCATTTTTCATAAAAGGGAATGGCGCTTTGGGCAGGCCAGCCGATGATTGCATAGGCATAGCCCATCTCCTCCATCGAAGCCAGCGATTTCAGCAACAAAGCGCGTCCCACGCCCTGATTCCGCTGGCTTTCCAAGACGCCGGTTGGGCCGAAAAAATCCCGCGCCGTGGCATCATAGCAGGCAAATCCGATGATTTTTTTGTCCCGGGTCGCAATATAGCAGCTGACCGGGTTGTTGGCAAAGGCACATTTCACCTCGTCCACGTAGGTTTGTTGAAAATTCTCCCGCACAAAATCGACCACCTTGCTGCGGTCGGGCGCCAGCGCCTTCTTGATGCGGATGCCTTTTTCCAGCAGAGCGCTGACCGCAGGCTCGGGAGAAGGCAGGGAAAACAGCTTGACCAGCATATCAGACATGATGTCCACCTCCATTCCTCTATCATATCATCCGGAATCGATGCTGTAAATCTTCTGCAACAATCTTAGGATAATTTCCGCCGTCCTCGCCGATGTTGAATCTTTTACAGCAGGATTCAAATTCTGGTTGACAATCGAAAGCGATAATTATATCATTAAGATGGATACAAAATTTTGGGATACATTTTTATGGAGATTTTCCTGATTTCAAAACGAATGTTGTGCGAACTTGCAGAAAAGCCAGCACAACGGGAACAACTTTTTTGCTGTGACCAAAACAGCTGTAAGGAGGACGCGATGACACAGAATGAACAGATTGGCGCAAAAATGAAGGCCTGCCGCCAGGAGAAGGGCTTGACCCTCAAACAGCTCAGCGATATGGTGGATCTTTCGGTCGGTTTTCTCTCTCAGGCAGAGCGGGGACTGGCAACCATCAGCTTAAATTCGCTTTATCGTCTGGCAACGGCGCTGGAGGTCGATGTCAGCTTCTTTTTCAACGCACCGGTCAGCGCGGAAAAGGACCAGTTTGTGGTGCGCGGCTATGAGAGAAACTGCCTGCGCGTGACACCGGACTTTGTTTATTATGCACTTTGCCCCGACCCCAAACACTCCGAGATTTTTCCGGAAATCTATGAGCTGCTCCCCGGCTCGGGCGCGGAGGGGGAGACCTACCAGAATCAGCAGGAGGAATATCTGTATGTCATCGAGGGTGTTCTCACCGCATGGCTCGATGACTGCGAGTACCAGCTCTATCCCGGCGATACGATGTGGATTCCCTCCAATCATAAGCATAAGTGGCAGAACAATACCCCCCATATCGTAAAGCTCCTCTCGGTCGGAATCCGGCTGGAAGCCTCCAAAAAGTAACGGAAGCGATTGTACGCTTTTCGGACATTTGCTTTCCGCCTTGAAATAAAATCTTGTACCAGGAAGGCTCAACGGACTTGACGAGAAGAAAGACAGGAGGATTGGACTTGAAACAGGAAGAACAATTTTATCATGGCACCATCTTCGGAGGATTGGACCGGATTCTGGCAAATGCAAACTCCCATGTGGATGGAGGGAAAGTGGCCTATTTCACAACGGACAGGGTTTACGCCTTGGTTTGTTGCAGAAGCAAGGCAGAAAATTTTGTGACGATGGGACCGGACTCCGATGGAAAGCAGCACTATTTTGAACGGTTTCCCAATCAGCTCAAGGCCTTGTATCAGGGCAGAGAGGGATTTCTTTACCAGCCGCTTTCAGCAGAGGGACTAAAAAACACAAAGGGCCATACTTGGGAGAGTGCGGTCGATGTCCCGGTTGTTCAGAAAGAGCGGATTCCGGATGTATATGCAGAAATCCTGCACGAAGAGGAGCTGGGCAGAGTCATCATTCATCGCTATGATGAGATTGACCCTCAAGAGCAAAAGCTGCACGCCAATTATATCCGGGATCACCTGTCGGATGAAGTTTATTTTGCGTGCAGAGATTTCCTCTGCCGGCATTTTTCTTCCCTCTGGGATTGATTTTCCTGATAGAATCAAATGGATTCTGCCCATCCTGTTACTTTCGTTGCGGGATACCGCATCGAAATTTTGTAAAATGAATCAACAAGCATAGAAAAACGGCCCACATGACTTTCACAGTCAGGTGGGCCGTTTGCTGTATTCATACAATCTTTCGCTCACAAGCCACTCGGAGCGCAGAATAATGGCACTCCAGCAGAACACGGGGATAAAACCGCAAGCCCGTATTTACACGGATTTTCCGGGGTTGTGACTTTTATTCCCGCTCAAGAATAATGTCTATCATATCTTGCTTTCCGTTAGTATATGTCACCCTATCATCTGCATACTTACTTTCCAGTTCTTCCTTTACCTTCTGATACTGCAAAGCCATATTCTCATTATCATTTAG
>URFD01000132.1 GCA_900547015.1 uncultured Oscillospiraceae bacterium
AAAATCGCCGCAACAGAAATTTTATTGACTTTTCGCCGAAAAAATGATATTATATTAACGACAACCGAAGAACGAATCGGTTGCAATTTTATCGCAGTTTTCTTGAAAGTCGCGCCTTGTCTCCTGAGCTGTCAGGGACAAGCGTTCCCTTCATCTTATCCTGCGACACAATAAAGGAGAGGTTTTCCATGAAAAAGATTCTCGCACTGATGCTGGCTGGCTGTATGGCACTGTCCATGGTAGCTTGTGGCGGAGACAGCAAAGCTCCTGCTGCTGATGCTGAAACCAAGACAGAGGAAACCAAGAAAGAAGAAAAGAAAGAAGAAAAGACCGAAGAAAAAACCGAGGAGAAAAAAGCAGCAGAAACCGCTGAAAAGGTAGAAGCTGAAGTTCCGGCCGGCGGCACAATCGGTGTATGTATTTACAAATTCGACGATGCGTTTATGACCACCTACCGTAACGCTCTTCAGGAAATCCTGGAAGGCAAAGGCTATCAGGTAACTGTAGTAGACGGAAACAACGACCAGGCAAAACAGACCGAGCAGGTTAACACCTTTATTACTCAGGGCGTTGACGCGCTGATCATCAACCCGGTTATGACCTCCGCTGCTGACACCATCATCTCCACTGTAAAACAGGCTAACATCCCAACCGTTCTGATCAACCGTGAGCCAACCGCTGAGCAGATGGCTGCATACGACAGAGTTGTTTATGTTGGTTGTGACGCTGCACAGTCCGGTACCTTCCAGGGCGAAATCATTCTGGAAACCGAGAACAAGGGCGACATCAACGGCGACGGCAAAGTTTCCTACATTATGATTCAGGGCGACCCTGAAAACATCGACGCTCAGCTGCGTACCGAGTACTCTGTAAAAGCTCTGAAAGATGCTGGTATGGAAGTAGAACAGCTCGACCTGCAGCGTGGTGACTGGGACCGCAACAAGGGCCAGGAAATCGCACAGAACGACCTTGCAAAATTCGGCGATCAGATCGAAGTTGTTTTCTGCAACAACGACGATATGGCAATCGGCGCACTCCAGGCTATCCAGGCTGCTGGACGTACCGTTAACAAAGACATCTACCTGGTAGGTGTTGATGCTCTGGACGCTGCTCTGAACGAAGTTGTAAACGGCAACCTGACCGGTACCGTACTCAACGACGCACAGGGTCAGGCAACTCAGGCAGTTGCTTGCATGGAAGAGCTGCTGGGCGGCAAAACCTATGCAGAAGGCGAACAGTCTGTATACGTTGACTACGTTAAGGTTACCCCAGCAAACGCAAAAGATTTTGTAAAATAATCGAATAGCAGCACAGTAAAACAGTAAGACAAAAAGGTGCGTGTGCGTTAAACGCACGCGCACCTTTTTTATTTGGCAGACGGCTTTGGCTCATGGGGCCGCAAGCCGGAAGGACCATATTTTGGCGTCTGCTGATTTCAGGAGCAGGGACTGGGTTTTTGTTCCTGAAATCAGCTGACGGCAGTGAGAGACGCAGAGAAGGGGGCAAGTGAATTGGCTGAATATCGTTTGGAAATGCGCGGAGTCGTCAAGACCTTTCCGGGTGTTAAGGCGCTCGATCACGCACAGCTGCGGTTGCGGCCGGGTACGGTACACGCGCTGATGGGAGAAAACGGCGCAGGCAAATCCACCTTGATGAAATGTATGTTCGGTATCTACCACATGGATGAGGGTGAGATTTACTACGAGGGTGAGAAAATCAAAATTCTCAACCCGCTGGACGCACTGCACAAGGGCATCGCGATGGTGCACCAGGAGCTGCAGCCGATCCCGGAACGCAGCATCGGCGAAAATATTTATGTCGGTCGTTATCCTTTGAAAAAGTTTGGACCGATCAAGACCATCGACCACAAGCAGATGTATCTCGATGCGGAGCGCGTTCTCAAAGAGGTTCATCTGAACTTTGACCCAAGAGCAAAGCTGGGAACTCTGAGCGTTTCTCAGATGCAGCTGGTCGAGATTGCCAAGGCGGTTTCAGCAGACTGTAAGGTTCTGATTCTGGACGAGCCGACCTCCTCTCTGACCGCAGCAGAGGTAGAAGCACTCTTTACCATCGTGGATGAGCTGCGGAAAAAGGGCGTTGCCATCGTCTATATCAGCCACAAGATGGACGAAATTCTGCGAATCTCCGATGAGGTTACCATCATGCGAGATGGTCAGTACATCGGAACTTGGGAAGCAAAGGACCTCGACATCGACACCATCATCACCAAGATGGTCGGACGCGAGCTGACCAACCTGTACCCGGAGCGCCACAATGTTCCCGGCGAGGTTGTATTTGAGGTAGAGGACTTTACCTCCATCAACCCTAAGAGTTTCCGGAATGTCAGCTTCAATGTCCGCAAGGGCGAAATCCTCGGTGTAGCAGGTCTGGTCGGCGCTCAGCGTACCGAGCTGATGGAAGGTCTGTTCGGTCTGCGTGGACACACTAAGGGCCATATCCGCTATGGTGGACAGGAGCTGACCATCAACCGACCGGCAGATGCAATCAAAAAGGGAATTGCGATGCTGACAGAGGACCGCCGTGCAACCGGTATTCTCGGTGTTCTGTCGATTGCGGACAACGTATCGATTGCATCCTTGGATCAATACCTGATTGGCGGCATCATGCTGGACGACAAAAAGATTGAGAAGCTGGTGCAGGAAAACGTTGCGAAGCTCTCCATCAAGACCCCGTCCTCCAAGACACTGATTCAGTCTCTGTCCGGTGGTAACCAGCAGAAGGTTCTGATCAGCCGCTGGCTGGCAAATGACCCGGATGTCTTTATTCTGGACGAGCCGACCCGTGGTATCGACGTCGGTGCGAAGTACGAAATTTACTGCATCATTGAAGAGCTGGCAAGACAGGGCAAATCGATTATCATGATTTCTTCCGAGATGGGCGAACTGATTGGTATGTCCGACCGCATCATGGTTATGTGCGACGGCCGCGTTACCGGCTTTATCGATGGAGATAAAGCAAACCAGGAGAATATCATGGAACTGGCAACACAGTTTGAATAAGGAGGAAATGATTCATGGTACAAACACAAACAAAGGAAAAACGCAAACCTATCACCGGCAAAAGTGTAGGAAACTTTTTGTCCAATAACGCAATTATCATTCTGATCCTGCTTCTCGCTATTTTTGTGGGAATTTTTACCAAGAACTTCTTTACCCTTCGAAACTTTAAAAACCTGCTGATCAACGTTTCTCCTCGATTCATCATCGCCTGCGGTGTTTCGGGCTGTCTGATCACCAAAGGTACCGACCTGTCCGCAGGACGTATGGTTGGTCTGTCCGCGTGTCTGTCTGCGATGCTGTTGCAGAGCGTGGATTACAGTAGCCGTATGCTGCCATGGCTTCCGGATGTTCCGGTCTTTGTCGGCCTGCTGATTGTTCTGGCAATCTGTGCGGTATTCGGCGCAATCAACGGATGCGTTATCGCATTCCTGAAGGTTCCTCCGTTCATCGCAACTTTGGGTATGCAGACCATCGTCTACGGTCTGTGCAGCGTTATCACCAACAACCAGCCAATGGGCGGTTACAAGACCAGCTACGCAAAGGTAGCCAGCGGCGAAATCCCGATTCCAGGCCTGAACGCAATCAACCCAATCTGGGGCATCCCATTCCTGGCACTGTTTGCAATCGTTGTCGGTCTGTTCATGTGGTTCCTGTATAACAAGACCCGTCACGGAAAATATATGTACGCAATCGGCGGCAACGAAAATGCTGCTGAGGTTGCCGGTGTCAATGTTGCCGCAACCCTGATCCGCATCTATGTTCTGGCAGCAATCCTCTACGCATTGGGCGGCTTCCTGCTGGGTGCAAAAGCCGGCGGTGCTTCCACTGCAACCGGCTTCGGCTATGAGCTGGAAGCAATCGCAGCTTGTACCATCGGCGGCGTATCCACTAACGGTGGTGTTGGTAAGATCAGCGGCGTACTGGTCGGCGTACTGGTATTTGAAACTCTGAAAATTTGTTTGCAGTTCCTCGGTGTCGACCCGGCCTACACCTTTATCGTACAGGGTCTGGTTATCATCGTTGCAGTTGCTCTGGACCTGCGCAAATATCTGGCAAAGAAATAAACACCCTCTGCTTGCCCGAGCCTGCTTGGGAAAATGGGCACAGGATGTTTCACAACAACCCAAAACAACACGGGAGCAGATTGCGCCCGTGTTGTTTTCTCTCAGGAAGGGGGAAATTCAGTGGACGAAAACGAAAAGAAAGTCTCGCAGGAGGAAATTCTGCGTGCCCGTGAGGAAGAGTTTGCCCGCAGAGAAGCACAGCTGGCGGAAAGAGAAAAGCAGCTTCAGGACAAAGAGGCACGGAATCTG
>URFD01000133.1 GCA_900547015.1 uncultured Oscillospiraceae bacterium
AGCGGCGGAATGCTATAATATAATCTCAGTAAAGTCAGTGTAGAAAGGAGCTGCGACCCTGATGATTGATCGTGAATTTGGAAACGACATCCTGACTCTGGAAGATGACGAGGGTGTTGAACATACATTTGAAGTACTGGATGCCATCGACAACGGCGAAAACCGCTATATGGCGCTCTCCCCTGTATTTGATGACCCACAGGATTCTTTGGACGACAGCGGCGAGCTGGTCATCCTCAAGGTAGTGACCGTGGACGGAGAGGAATTCCTGGAGACCATCGATGATGAGGACGAGATGGACGAGATTGCGGACATCTTCATGGAGCGTCTGGAAGAGGATTACGACGTTCTTGACGAGGACGAGGAATAATCCGGCCGTTCGCCGCTCATCCTAACAACAGCTTTGTTTATACTCCTGCCGTGTTCGAGAAAGTATGGTTTTTATAATCCAACACTTTTTAAAAGGGACGCCGCGCTCCGGCGCTGGATTGCAGACCTCCCGCAGTATGCCTGACATACCTGTGGACGAAGGGAGCGTGAAGGCGACGGGCAGCAACCCACCTGTCTATACGACGGGTTTTAACTTGCCATGGCGACGGCACGGTGGGGTATCCATAACAATCCGGGACGCACAAACCAGTTTGTGCGTCCTTTTTTTCTACCCATCAAACGAAATCGCGCCGCGATAGATCAAGCGACAGGAGGAAATCTATGAAGAAAGAATGGCTGCAAAGGACCGAAGCTCTGCTGGGAGAGGATGCCGTATCCCAGCTGTCCAACCAGACCGTCGCCATTTTGGGGCTGGGCGGTGTGGGCGGAGCTGCCGCCGAGGCAATCTGCCGGATGGGAGTTGGGCGGATAATTTTGGTGGACAGCGACACTGTGGACTGCACCAACCTGAACCGCCAGCTGTTTGCTACCGCCGACACGGTCGGTCAGAGCAAATGTCTTGCTGCAAAAAAACGGCTGCTCTCCATCAATCCCGAAGTGGAAATCATCTGCCACGAGCAGTTTTTTCTGCCGGAAAATGCCGGCTTTCTGTTTGACGAACAGCCCGACCTCATCTTGGATGCCATCGACACCGTGACTGCCAAGCTGTATCTGGCACAGGAGTGCAGCGAGCGCGGCATCCCGCTGATTACCTGCTTGGGTACGGGAAACCGTTTGGACCCTTCCCTGCTGCGCTGGGGGGATATTTCCCAGACCAGCGGCTGCGGCTGTCCTCTGGCGCGGGTCATGCGGCGAGAGCTGAAAAAGCGGGGTATCCTACAGCAGATGGTCATCTATTCCGTCGAGCTGCCTGCCAAATCCATCTGCACCGGCGGCGAGGAAAACGGCCGTCACAGCCCTGCAAGCTGCGCCTTTGTTCCGCCTGCGGCAGGCTACCTGATGGCAAGCGTGGGAATCCGCAAGCTGCTGGGGATGATTCGCTAGCGGGCGCTTGACAGGGGAAGGGTTGCTGTGATACAATCTATTTCAACAAATATTGAAATAGATTTGCAAAAGGAGGGGGTTTCATGCCCATTCAGGAAACGCTCAAAGCCCTTGCCGACCCCACCCGACGGGAGATTTTGCTTTTGCTGCGGGAAGGGGAGCTGACTGCCGGTGAGCTTGCCCAGCAGCTCGGGATCGCTCCCTCTGCCCTTTCCCACCACCTGCAAAAACTTCGTTCTGCCGGTCTGTTGGAGGAACGCCGCGAGAAAAATTTCATCTACTACAAGCTGAACACCTCCCTGTTCGAGGAGCTTCTGCTCTGGCTGGAACAGTTTCCATTCCGAAAGGAGGAGAACAATGAAGGCTCTGCATCGTCTGCTGCGGCTTCTGACCGTTCTGCCCATTCTCATTAGTGCGGTGGTTCTGCCGCTGCTGCCTGAGCGCATCCCTGCCCACTACAATCTTACCGGCGAAATCGACCGCTGGGGAAGCCGTCTGGAAATTTTAATCCTGCCGGTATTCTGTTTGGTTTCCGGATTTTTGTGGGAGCGCACCCTGCCCAAGCTCACTGCCTCCGACCCGCGCAACCACAAGCCGATGCTGATTGGCGGATGCTGCGTCCAGGCAACCTTTTTCGGGCTTTTTGTGGCGATGCTCCTCTCCTCCTGTTCCCAGTTTGAAATGACTGCCGAACCGGGAAAGGCCATCTCCAAAATCCTCGGCGTTGTGCTGGGGCTGTCGCTCATCCCGTTGGGAAACATCCTGCCAAAGGTCAAGCGAAACGGGGTGTTCGGACTTCGCACCAAGTGGAGCATGGCAAACGACACCTGCTGGAACCTCTGTCAGCGGGCAGGAGGCGTCGGTCTTGCCCTGACCGGAATCCTGATTGTCATCTCCAGTCTGCTGATTTCCAGCCCGATTTTGCAGAGCATCGCCATGCTCATCCTGATTGTAGGAGACAGCATCGCATCGGTCATCCTCTCCTACCAAATCTGGAAAAAGCACGGCAAGCCGCCCTGCGCTTAATCTTTTTCATTCTGCATAAACGAGCCGTCTTTGGGTCACTCTAACCCAAAGACGGCTCGTTTTTTTTGATTGGGAGGTGGGCGCAATTCTTTTTTTCTGCGGAATGATCATCGGACTGCTCAACGGCTTTTTCGGGTCGGGAGGCGGCATCCTCGCCGTTGCCCTGCTGGAGCGGCGCGGACTGTCTCCCCGGCAAGCCCATGCCACCAGCGTGGCGCTCATCCTGCCACTGTCGGTCATCAGTCTGGCCGTTTATTGGATGCACGGCAGCATCCGTCTCGGTCAGGGGCTGCCCTTCCTGCTGCCTGCCCTGATGGGCTCTGCGGTCGGGGCATGGGGTCTGAAAAAAATATCGGCACCGCTGCTCAAGCTGTTGTTTTCGCTTTTGATTCTATACAGTGCCATCCGGCTTTTGACCCGATGAGCGGCAGACAAGGAGGTTCTGATGCACGCTTCGCTGTTTTCGTTTCTGGCAGTTTTCTTGGCTTCGGCGGCTGCCGCAATGGGGCTGGGAGGCGGAACGGTCCTTCTGCTCTACCTTTCCTTTTTTTCGAGCCTCGGTCAGGTGCAGATGCAGGCGATGAACCTACTGCTGTTTTTGCCTGCTGCTGCGCTTTCACTGTATTTCCACCGGAAAAACGGGCTCATCTGCACCTCGGTTCTGCTGCCCTGCATCCTTGGCGGGGTGCTGGGCGGGGTTGGCGGAAGCGTTCTGTCCAACCGGCTGGACCCGGGCTTTACCAAACGAGCCTTTGCCGTTTTTCTGCTGGCAATCGGGCTGCGCGAGCTTTGGCTGTCCGGCGGTATGATTGTGAAAAAGTTTCGGCATCGGGCATAAAACCCGAGGAGCGGCGCAAAATACAACCAGAGGAAAACATCTTACCTACGAAAGGAATGGTCACCATGAAGAATGGATTCCAGAAATTCATCTCCGGCAAGGGATTCTATCTTGCACTCGCCGTATGTCTGGCAGGCGCCGGTGCAGCGGCATGGGTTGCTGTAGACAAAACCATCGAAAGCATCGAGCAGCCCCCTTTGGCAAAAACTCCGCAGACCAAGCAAGAGCAGGGCTTTTTCGAGCCTGCGGAGAAACGCGATTCCAAGCCCGCCGAAGCTGTCAAACAGCAGGAGCCTGCTCCCACCGATTCCTCCAACCGGCTGAGCGCCGACTCCAGCGGGGATTCCTCCCGTTCCTCTCAGGATTATCAGGAGGGTCAGGTGACGGCAGAGGCTCCCTCGAACGAATCCTCAACGGATGTCTTGTCTCCGTCTGCACCGCAAGAATCCTCCAATCCGGCGCCCGAATCCTCCGAAGCATCCGCACCGCCCAGCGAGGCTGTGCCCTCTGCCGACTTTGCTTTGAGCTTGCCGGTCAGCGGGGCTGCCATCAACCCCTTTAGCGGTGATATGCTCGTCAAGAATGAGACCCTCAACGACTGGCGCACCCACAACGGCATCGACATCAGCGCTGCCCTCGGCACTGCGGTCTGCTCGGCCTGCGATGGGGTCGTGACCGACATCCGCAGCGACCCGATGTGGGGCAATGTGGTGGAGGTGACCTCCGGCAGCTATGTCCTGACCTATGCCGGTCTGGGAGATGAGCTTGCCGTATCGCTGGACCTGCCGATTTCTGCCGGTGAAACCATCGGCTCGGTGGGCGAAATCCCGTGTGAACTCTCGTTGGAGCCGCATCTGCATTTCGATGTCAAGCAAAATGGCCGTTATGTGGACCCGGCTTCCCTTGCAGAATAACCTCCCGTTCACCAGACAGTAGGCATGACGGTTGCCCAGACGGCGGTTCAGTCCGTCAGCATATCCGATAGGGATGGCTGC
>URFD01000134.1 GCA_900547015.1 uncultured Oscillospiraceae bacterium
AATAATGGCTCTCATGCAACCGTTATCAAATTGTTATCAAAAGACTTTTAAAAGTGCTGCAAACCCGCATAAACGCTTGGTTTGCTAAGCATTTTTGTTTATTCCCACTCGATAGTTGCCGGTGGTTTGGAGGTGATGTCGTAGCAGATGCGGTTGATGTGGTCGACCTCGTTGACGATGCGGACCGAAACCTTATCGAGGACATCGTAAGGGATTCTTGCCCAGTCAGCGGTCATGAAGTCGGAGGTGGTGACGCCGCGCAGAGCAAGGGTATAGTCATAGGTTCTGAAGTCGCCCATAACACCGACCGAGCGCATATTGGTCAGGACAGCGAAGTACTGATGAACCGATTTGTCCAGACCTGCTTTGGCGATTTCGTCGCGGAAGATGAAGTCGGCATCGCGCAGAACATCCAGCTTCTCTTTGGTGACCTCGCCGATGACACGGATGGCAAGACCCGGGCCAGGGAATGGCTGGCGGTTGACCAGATAATCCGGCAGGCCAAGCTCGCGGCCAAGTGCGCGAACCTCATCCTTGAACAGGAGGCGCAGAGGCTCGATGATTTCCTTGAAATCAACATAGTCCGGCAGACCGCCGACATTATGGTGAGATTTGATGACAGCGGAATCGCCGAGACCGGACTCTACCACGTCAGCATAGATGGTGCCCTGTGCAAGGAAATCGACCTTACCAATCTTTTTTGCTTCTTCCTCAAAGACGCGGATAAATTCTTCGCCGATGATTTTACGCTTTTTCTCCGGTTCGCTGACACCAGCCAGCTTGCCGAGGAAGCGGTCCTCAGCATTGACGCGGACGAAGTTGATTTCTCCGTTGCCGAAGACAGCTTCAATCTCATCGCCTTCATTTTTACGCATGAGGCCGTGGTCAACGAAGATGCAGGTCAGCTGATTGCCGACTGCCTTGGAGAGCAGCTTAGCAACAACCGAGCTGTCGACACCGCCGGACAGAGCCAGCAGAACCTTGCCGTCTCCGATTTTTTCACGAGCCTGAGCGATAGCGGTATTGCAGTAATCCTTCATGCTCCAGTCGCCGACTGCGCCGCAGACGCGATAGAGGAAATTATGGAACATCTGATTGCCGTTTTCGCTATGCTCAACCTCCGGATGATACTGGAAGCCGAAAATCTTTTTGTCCAGATTCTGCATCGCAGCAACCGGGCAGTTCTCGGTATGTGCAGTGCTTTCAAATCCTTCCGGCAGGCGATCGATGTAATCCACATGGCTCATCCAGGTGGTAGCCTCCTGCGGCAGGCCCTCGAAGAGAGGGGAAGTGGTGTTGAAGAAGGTTTTGGTTTTGCCGAATTCGCGGGAAGGAGCGGTTTCAACCTTACCGCCCAGAGTGTGTGCAATCAGCTGGCAGCCGTAGCACAGACCCAGCACCGGGATGCCCATAGACAGAACAGCAGGGTCGATCTGCGGAGCATTTTCGACATAGACGCTATTCGGGCCGCCGGTGAAGATCAGACCGATTGGAGAGTACTCCCGAATCTTTTCCACGGTGGCTTTTCTGAAGGGGATGATTTCGCAGTATACACCCAGATCGCGGACACGGCGGGCAATCAGCTGATTGTACTGACCGCCAAAGTCCAGGATGAGCACGGTTTGATGTGACATAAAGACACCATCCTTTCCTATTTGAAACATTTTCGATGGAACCAACGAAATCGCAGCTGCACCGGTAATTTTTTTCGATCCGAATGCAGACTGGCATTTGAAATTATTATAAGATAGAAACGACTTTTTGTAAATAACCGTCGGTGAAAATAACAGCTTGACCGGAAACTTTGGAAAAGTGACAAAGAATCTGCGGGCGCAGTTTGAAGGAAATGGGGATTTTGTCGAGCGGTGCCAGCAACTTCCTTTGATAACGCGGCGAGGGTCGGGAACAATAATGGCGGAATCCAAAGGAAAGGTGAGGAACATCCGATGAAAAAAAGAAACATCCTTGCTGTTTTGAGCGCAGTGCTGATTGCGGCGGCAGCGCCGATGACAGCGCAAGCCGACCGACCGAGCGCACCGATTCAGATGGAGAGCCGGGTTTATCCGATGGTGTTGCCGCGTGGTGGAACCATCCCCTTATCCGCCGAATATTTTGAGATGCGGCTGGGACTGCCGGCAGGAGAGATTGCTGCCATCACCATCGCCTCTCTGCCTGCGCAGGGAAGCGGCCGTCTGATGCTGGACGGGGTGGAGGTTCAGGTTCATGACACAATCTTCCGCAGCGAGTTGGACCGCCTGTGCTATGTCCAAGATGAGGGTGCGCTGGCGGCTTCGTCCGGGTGGTTCAGCTTCATCCCGCTTTGCCGTTCGGAGCTGAACAAAACAGAGGGCAGCACAAAAATCTGTGCGACCTTTCAGCTACAGGAGGAGGACGGCATTGGGCGTCCGATTGTGCAGGATGTGTTCTGTCTGACCGAGCCGAAAACACCGGTGTCCGCGGCACTGGCGCCGCTGGAGGGCAGGGTGGTATACACGGTGAGCCAGAAGCCCTTGCAGGGTAGGGTAGAGCTAACCGAAGGCCGGTGCCTTTATACACCGAACGAGGATGCCAGTGGAACCGACCGCTTTGTTCTGGTCGCTTTGGACGAGCAGGGCAGAGTCTCCACGCCGATTCGGGTGGAGATTGCGGTGCGAACCAGATAAAAGCAGAGGAATGTTCCCAACAGGAACATTCCTCTGCTGCGTGATACGCTTTTATTTTTGCTTAGAATTTCAGTCTCTTGAGGATGTAGTGGGTCAGGTCCTTCATCGGAACTCTTTCCTGCTGCATGGTGTCGCGGTCGCGGACGGTGACACAGCCATCTTCCTTCGACTCGAAGTCGTAGGTGATGCAGAATGGGGTGCCGATTTCGTCCTGACGGCGGTAGCGCTTGCCGATGGAGCCTGCCTCGTCATAGTCTACCATGAAGTGTTCGGACAGCTCGCCGAACAGAGCGGTTGCTTCCTCGGACAGCTTTTTGGACAGCGGGAGGACACAGGCCTTGAACGGAGCCAGAGCCGGGTGCAGGTGCATCACAACACGGGTGTCGTTCTTTTCTGCGTCTACAACCTCTTCATCGTAAGCGTCGCACAGGAATGCCAGAACAACACGGTCAGCGCCCAGAGAAGGCTCGATGACATAAGGAACATAATGCTCGTTGGTTTCCTGGTCAAAGTATTCAATCGGTTTGCCGGAGTGCTCGCCGTGGCGGGAAAGGTCGTAGTTGGTGCGGTCTGCAATTCCCCACAGCTCGCCCCAGCCGAAGGGGAACAGGAACTCAAAGTCGGTGGTTGCTTTGGAGTAGAAGGAAAGCTCCTCCGGCTCGTGGTCGCGCAGGCGGAGATTTTCGTCGTTGAGGCCCAGATCCAGCAGCCATTTGTGGCAGAAGTCTTTCCAGTAGCGGAACCATTCCAAATCGGTGTCCGGCTTGCAGAAGAACTCCAGCTCCATCTGCTCGAACTCTCTGGTGCGGAAGGTGAAGTTTCCGGGAGTGATTTCGTTGCGGAAGGATTTACCAATCTGTGCAATACCGAATGGGAGCTTCTTTCTGGTGGTGCGCTGGACATTTGCAAAGTTGACAAAGATGCCCTGTGCGGTTTCCGGACGCAGATAAATCTGGCTCTTGGCGTCCTCGGTAACGCCCTGGAAGGTTTTGAACATCAGGTTGAACTGGCGGATGTCGGTGAAGTTGGTGCTGCCACAGTTCGGGCATTTGATGCCGTTTTCCTTGATGAAGTCCATCATCTGCTCGTTGCTCCAGCCGTCAGCAGATTTGCCGGTGAAGTCCTCAATCAGCTTGTCGGCGCGGTGACGGGTTTTGCAGTCCTTGCAGTCCATGAGCGGGTCGGAGAATCCGCCAACGTGGCCGGTTGCAACCCAAACCTCCGGGTTCATCAGGATGGCGCTGTCCAGACCGACGTTGTATGGGTTCTGCTGAACAAAGCATTTCCACCATGCGCGTTTTACATTGTTTTTCAGCTCTACGCCGAGAGGGCCATAGTCCCAGGTATTGGAAAGACCGCCGTAGATTTCGGAACCGGCAAAAACGAAGCCTCTGCCCTTACACAGAGCAACGATTTTTTCCATGGTTTTTTCAGTTGCGTTCATCTCAAAATTCCTCCTTGCAAGCGATAAAGTAAAGATAAAGCTCTCAATGCTAACCTTTTCATTTTTT
>URFD01000135.1 GCA_900547015.1 uncultured Oscillospiraceae bacterium
AAATCCGCACTGACAAACAGTGCGGATTTTTATTTGGACAGAATCTTTTTTGTGGACCGGGCAAACACTTTTCCCCTCGTTTGCATAGAGTGGTAATGCCGCAGCGCTTCTCTGCGGTACTGGTTTTCCAGTATCTTCATCAAAACGAGGTGGAATTCATGGCTTACTACGATCCCTGCTGCAATCCCTGTGTCTGCAACTGCGCCGGCACATCGGTGCCCGCAGCCAACCAGCCCTCCTTCATCTGTGCCAACGGCTGGATGAACGACTATGCCCGATGCGCTCTTGCCCGCTACGACCAGATTTCCTACGATTTGGACAGTATGCCCAACTGCTGTCCGCCCTGTTACCCGTGCAACCGCTATCCGGTTCTTCCTCCTGCCTGCATCCCGACTTGTCCACCCTTCCCGAACGGCAGTCCCTCCAATCTTCCCAGCTATCTAAACGCAACCAATGACCCAGTTCAGCGGGTTGCTGCCTCCGCTCCCGTCCTGTTTGCCACCGACCGCCTTTCCGGCGGGAACTGCATCCAGCACGCAGCCGGCACTTCAACCTTCAATCTGAACTGTCCCGGTGTCTATCTGGTGGAGTATAACGCCAACCTGAGCTCTGCCGAAGCCAACGCGGTTTCTTCGCTCGCTCTGCTGTCCGGCGGCGCTGTTGTTCCCGGCTCCCAATCCTCCACCACCACCGCAGCTGTCGGCCAGCCTAATGCAGTCGGTGCTTCCGCCATCATCACCGTTCCCCGCGGAACCACCGGTTCGGTTGCTCTGTCCAACACCTCCGGTGCCGAGGTTCAGGTCACCAACGCAAACCTTCTCATCACCCGCATCTTCTAGCCTTCGCCAGCCGATGTCCCCACCCGGGACATCGGCTGTTTTCTTTTACCGGGCTAACAGGATACAAAAGAAAAGTTGCTTTTGGGATTGAATTTTTAATAGGATAACATTATAATGTAATTAGCTTATCAATACCAGCTTTTTTCAGGCAGATTCTATACTTATGAAAATTTAAATCAAAGGATGGGATAAACATGAAATCAACCGAAGCTCTGCTGCAATATATGAAGCAGCATGACCTGGATGCTTTCTTTCTGGCGAAAAAGCAGAATATCCGCTACATCAGCGGATACACCGGTGATGACTCCTATCTGGTTATCACCCCAAACAAATTCTATTTCCTGACCGACCCGCGCTACACCGAGCAGGCCGCTTTGGAATGTCCGGACTATCAGATTGTTCTGTGGAAAAATTTCGGCTCCATCGGCGAATGTGTTGCCAAGCTCCTGAACGAGCAGCACTCGCAGTCGATGGGCTTCGAGGCGGACGTGCTGAACTATCTGTTCTACTCTCAGCTGGAGCAGAATGTCAGCGCGAAGCTGGTTCCGACCACCAACGTTGTCGAGACCTTCCGCTCGGTCAAAACCCCGCAGGAAATCGAGTATCTGCGCGCTGCCTGCGACATCTCCTGCCGTGCATTTGAGCACATCCTCGACGACATCCGCGTTGGTGTCACCGAAAAAGAGCTGGCAGCCAAGCTGTCGGCATACATGGTCATGGAGGGTGCTGACACCCAGCCATACGGCAACATTCTGATTTCCGGCGCACGCACCTCCCTGCTGCACGGCATCCCTTCCAGCAAGGCGGTCGAATACGGCGACTTTGTCCTGATGGACTTCGGCTGCCAGTTTAACGGCTATCTTTCCGATATGACCCGTACCGTTGTGGTCGGCCATGCCAGCGCAAAACAGCGCGAGGTTTACGAGCTGGAAAAACGGATGCTCGAGGACTCCCTTACCAAGATGAAGGCAGGTGTCGGACTGCATGAGGTTTACGAGGCTTCCATCAAAGCTGTGAAGGACACCGAATACTATCAGTACATCTACCATGGCATCGGCCACGGCATCGGTATGTTCGTTCATGAGATTCCTTTCATGGGCCCTACCAGCACCGAGCTTCTGGAAGAAAACTCGGTTCGCACCATCGAGCCGGGCATCTACATCCCGAACTGGGGCGGCGTGAGAATCGAAGACCAGATTCTCATCACCAAGGATGGATATGAAAATATGATTTCCACCACCCACGAACTGATTGAATTGTAAGAAATCCCCTTACGATATTGCCGCAATCTCAGCGGCAGAACAACAAGGACAGGAGGAAAATCAACATGACTACTAATGAAAAAATCGTGAAAATCAGAGAGCTGATGAAGCGGGACAATGTTCAGGCTGTTGTAATCCCCAGCGGCGACCCGCACATGAGCGAGTACTTCTCTGAGCACTGGAAGACCCGCCGCTTCGTTTCCGGCTTCACCGGATCGGTCGGCACCTATGTCATCACCGAAACCGCCAGCGGTCTTTGGGTCGATGGCCGTTACTATGTCCAGGCAGAAAGACAGATTGCAGACAGCGAGGCAACCCTGTTCCGTGCTTCTGAGCCGGACTGCCCAACCTATCAGCAGTATCTGCATGACACCCTTGCAGAAAACAGCGTCATCGCTCTCAACGGCAAGCTGTTCTCCATCCAGCACATCAACGATATGAAGGAGCTGTTCGACGACAAGAACATCACCATCGACATCACCAAGGACTACGGCAACGACATCTGGGAAGACCGTCCGGAAGAGGACTACACCCCTGCTTATTATTTCGATGAGAAATACTGCGGAAAATCCGCTGCTGAAAAGATTGCAGAGGTTCGTGAGGTTCTGGCTGAGGATGGCTGCGACTCTCTGGTAATCGGCAGACTGGACAACAGCAACTGGCTGTTCAATGTCCGCGCGAAAGATATTCCAAACAGCCCAATTGCAATCTCCTACGGCTTCATCTCCAAGGATACCGCTGTTCTGTTTACTGCACTCTCCCGTGTTGATGCAGAAACCAGAGAGCGCCTTGCGAAAAACGGCGTAGAACTGCGCGAGTATGAGGAAATCTTCTCCTATCTGGAGCAGCTGGATCATCAGGCAACCGTTCTGTGCGACGAGAACGAAGTCAACTATATGCTCTACAACGCAATGCAGAACAACCACAACATCATGCTCGTTCCCGGCACCGATCCGATTCCAATGATGAAGGCTCTCAAGAACGAGACCGAGATTGCCAACACCTACACTGCATACCTCAAGGACGGCTGTGCAGAAGCTGAGTTCTATGGCTGGCTGTTTGAAGCACTCGAAAACGGCGAAGAGCTGACCGAGTGGGATTGCTCCGAAAAGATTGCTTCCTTCCGCTCCCAGCAGGAGCACTACGACAGCGAGAGCTTCACTGCCATCATCGCTTACCGTGACAACGCTGCTATGATGCACTATGCTCCTCTGCCGGATGCCTGCAAGGCACTCAAACGCGAACACCTGCTGCTCAACGACAGCGGCGGTCAGTACTTTGAGGGAACCACCGACACCACCAGAACCTTCGCTCTCGGCGAAATCTCCGACCAGGAGCGCCGCGACTTCACCACCTCTCTGCGCGGTGTGATTGCACTGTCCCGCCAGAAATTCCTGGCAGGCTCCACCGGTTCTGACCTCGACACCATCTGCCGCGGTCACGTATGGCAGGATGGCCAGAACTACCGTTGCGGTACCGGCCACGGTGTCGGCTTCTTTATGAATGTTCACGAGGCTCCTCCGAACTTCCGTGACAGAACCGTTGCACTTCAGGAAGGAATGTTCATCACCATCGAGCCGGGTGTTTACACCGAAGGCAGCCACGGTATCCGTACCGAAAACTCTGTCGTTGTCCGCAAGGATGTTAAGACCGAGTACGGCCAGTTCTACCGCTTCGACACCTTCACCGTTGTTCCAATCGATACCGATTGTCTCGACCTGTCCCTGATGACTGATGACGACATTCAGTGGCTCAACGATTACCACAAGAATGTTTATGAAAAGGTTTCTCCGCTGGTCAGCGAACGCGCAAGAAAATGGTTGGAGAAAAAGACCCAGCCAATCAGCAGATAATTTGTAGCTTACCAAAAAAGGTCTCCCCAAATGCGGCGGTGACTTAGGAAAACATTGAAGCAAAGAACGGTGTAGCTTAACGGCTATGCCGTTCTTTGCTCTTTTTTACTTGTGTTGCGGGCATTTTCGATTGCCCGTGTGAAGTCAAATGCACCGATGAAGTTATAGACGATGGTGAT
>URFD01000136.1 GCA_900547015.1 uncultured Oscillospiraceae bacterium
TTTGCTTGCTACGGAAGAAGCAGAAGGCTTTGATGCAGAAAGACGAATCCGTGGATGCAAAAAAGGCAGAAGCTCAGGATGACCAAAAGCAGATTCATCCCGAAATCCCGAAAGACCGGGACGAAAAAGACCAGCACACAGCTGGCAAATACGACGAGCGCCATAGCCGCAAGCAGAACCCAATGCAGGACAGCCGAAGCGGTGCAGGAGCTCAGGAAGGCACAGCAGAACCAGACATAGGATAGGGCCAGCGCGATGACTAGCATCTTTGCAGTTTCTTTGAGCGATTTCACAACAACACATCCTTTGCAGAAGCGGTACGGTCAAGCTGACCGGAGTTCTTCCAGTTTAAACGCTGGGACGAATTTTGTCAAATACAAACAGCAGAGCGAAAATCGGGCGGTGCAGGGAGCGAACAGTTCCGGCAGATTAACGATGGATTTTCCGGTGAAAATGTGGTATAATGAGGGTTCGAAAAAAAGGCGAAGGTGCAGGAAAGTTAAGCAGAAAGGTTTGATCGATCGATGGCACAGACATTCGAAAATCAGTTCATACAGCTCCGCAGGTCGGTTTTGGAAAAGCGCTTTTCCAAAATGAACGATAAGCAGCGGGAGGCTGTTTTTCAGACAGAGGGTCCGGTCCTGATTCTGGCAGGTGCAGGCAGCGGAAAAACAACCGTTGTTGTCAACCGCATCGCAAATATGGTGGAGTATGGCAACGCCTATCACAGCGACTATGTCCCGTCCTGGGTGGGAGAAGAGGATTTGGCATTTTTGCAGGCATATCTGGATGATGAGCTGGATGACGGTGACATCACCCGGGAGCGTCTGACCAGAATCATTGCAGACCGTCCGGTAAGACCATGGAATATCCTTGCCATTACCTTTACCAACAAAGCGGCAGGAGAACTCAAGGAGCGTCTGGAAGCGATGCTCGGCGAACAGGCATTGGATATTCAGGCCTCCACCTTCCATTCGGCGTGCATGAGAATCCTGCGCAGAGAGATTCAGAATCTGGGGTACGACCGGAGCTTTACGGTGTATGATACCGATGACTCGGTTCGTATCATCAAGGATGCGCTCAAGGAGCTGAATATCCAGGAAAAGACGATGGCTCCGAAAGGAATCCTTGCCTCCATCAGCACCGCTAAGGACCAGATGATGACCGCACAGGACCTGCTGCGCGAAGCGGGCGGAGATTATCGTCAGGAAATCGTGGCGAAGGTTTATGAGTTTTACCAGAAGCGCCTGAAGGCAGCCAATGCACTGGACTTCGACGACATCATTGTGCTGACGGTCAAGCTGTTCCAGCAGTTCCCGGACATTCTGGAAAAATACCGCAACCGCTTCCGCTACATCATGGTGGACGAGTATCAGGATACCAACAACTCCCAGTTCCTGCTGGTGAGCCTGCTGTCTGCCGGACACAACAACATCTGCGTGGTCGGCGATGATGACCAGAGTATCTATAAATTCCGCGGAGCGACCATCGAAAATATTCTGAACTTTGAAAATCAGTACCGCAATACCAAGGTCATTCGCCTTGAGCAGAACTACCGCTGCACCCAGACCATTCTGGAGGCAGCCAATGCGGTCATCGAGCATAATACCCAGCGCAAGGGAAAAACACTGTGGACACAAAATCAAAAAGGCGGTCAGATCAAGGTGTATCGCGCACAGTCTGAGCAGGATGAGGCGAGATTTATCGCAGACACCATTCTGGAAAATACAGCAAAGGGACAGCGATTCTCCGACCATGCCATCCTGTACCGCATGAACGCACAATCGAATACCATAGAGAATGCCCTCATCCGTTCGGGCATTGCCTATAAGATCATCGGCGGTCTGCGCTTCTATGAGCGCAAGGAAATCAAGGACATTATCGCGTATCTGAGCGTGATCAACAACCACTCGGATGCCATCCGCCTCAAGAGAATTATCAATGAGCCGAAGCGCGGAATCGGAGACGCTACCGTTGACAAGGCACAGGAAATCGCAGATATGCTGGGAGTGCCGCTCTTTGAGATTTTGGAGCGTGCGGAGGAATTTCAGCCGCTGGCGAAGAAGTGCAAGCCGCTGATGGAGTTTGCCCAGATGCTCAATGAGTTGGGTCAGATTGCAGAAAACGGCAGTCTGGAGGAGCTGTTCGACGAGCTGCTCGAGCGGACCGGATACCTGATTCACCTGCGTGCGATGGGCGACGAGGGTATCAACCGAATCGAAAACGTCAACGAGTTAAAGACCAACATCATCAAGTATGTGGAGGAGATGGAGAAGCTCCCGCAGCCATCCATTGACCCGGACCATCCGGACGAGGAGCCGGAAATCATGATGCCATCTCTGGAAGGATTTTTGGAGGAGGTCACCCTCTATACCGACTTGGACGGCTATGAAGAAGATGCCGACCGCGTTATTATGATGACCATGCATTCGGCAAAGGGACTGGAGTTTGACAATGTCTTTTTCTGCGGCGCAGAGGAGGGCATCTTCCCGGGAATTCAGGCAATCTATAATCCGGACCAGATTGAGGAGGAGCGCCGTCTGGCGTATGTGTGCATCACCCGTGCCAAGAAGAAGCTGTACATCACCAATGCTGCCCAGCGTATGATTTTCGGCCAGACCGTCCGCAACCGTGTTTCCCGATTTGTGACCGAGATTCCGGCTGCCTGCTGCGATGTGGAGGATAAGACCATCCGCAAGGCCAGCGCGGCAGAGCTGAAAAAAGCACAGCCCAAAAAGACACGGGCGGTCAACGACATCGGAGTCGGCGGCTTGGGAGCAGCGAAAAAGACCATCGCCTACAGCTCGGATGCACCGACCGGAGCGGCCTGCACCCTCAAGGCGGGTGACCGGGTTAGCCACAAAACCTTCGGTGAGGGCAATATCCTCAAAATCACACCGATGGGCGGAGACTGTCTGCTGGAAGTGAAGTTCGACCAGATTGGTGTCAAAAAAATCATGTATAAATTTGCCCACCTGACCAAGCTTTCCTAATTCGGAAAAGGCAGGTTCTGGCCTGCAAAGAAGGGAATTTTCCGGGGAAACCTCGATTTTCGGTTCACAAAATCCATACCGTTTCATAGACTGATATTGAATGTCGGTGCAGGAGCCCTGCATTGGCGTATCATCAGCTGGGGCTTGTCTGGTCTGGCGCAGCAGCCACAGCCAGTAAAACGGAGGGATATTATGGCAGAATCAAAAGTGATCCGCCCGAACGACTGCACCTGCTTCAAGGAAGCGGTCTGCATCGATGCTGAGAGGATTTACGACTCCTGCAGCGACAAGGACTGCCTTGAGGATTTGCAGGTTTTTTTCAGCGACAAGACGCAGCCCATCATCGATCAGGCAGCCAGCATCAAATGCAAGAAGGTAAAGGTTTTGAATGTGTGCGTCGATGTGGAGAATGTTCCGTTCAACAAGGGCTTCTACTCGGTGGATATGACCTTCTACTTTCTGGTGGAGCTGTCGGTGTACTTATCTCCGGGGACGCCTGCGGTCAACTGCTGCGGCATCTCCTATTTCTCCAAAAAGGTTATCCTGTACGGAAGCGAAGCCAACGCCAGGGTCTTTTCTTCCCACTCGGGCTGCTGTAGCAATACCGAGCAGATGACCGCAATGCCGAATGCGGTGGTACAGATTGTGGACCCAATCTGTCTGGCTTGCCGCTATGTGGAATGTCCTGCTAAGACCTGCTGTCCGGGCTCGGTGATTCCGTGTCAAATCTGCACCGAGGTGGGCGGCAGTTTTCAGGATGTTCAGGTCAGCAAGGAGGTCTACATCACGCTGGGTCTGTTCACCATTGTCCAGCTCCAGCGCAAGGTGCAGATGATGATTCCGGCCTACGATTTCTGTATCCCGGATAAGGAGAGCGAATATTCCACCGGCGACCCGTGTGAAATGTTTAAAAAGATTCAGTTTCCGATGGAGGATTTTTTCCCGCCCAGACTCAGCGAGTTTCAGGACGGCAGCGGCGAAGGCTGTCACTGAGACTGAATTTGCCGAAAAAGCGCCCCGAACAGGGGCGCTTTTCTTTTCAGAAGAAAGCCGAAAAAAGGACGGAAATTGACAACAGATTGACATTCTTTGTAAATAGAATATAAAATCAG
>URFD01000137.1 GCA_900547015.1 uncultured Oscillospiraceae bacterium
GGGTTCATGGGCACTCTTTTCCATCGCTCGAGGCAAGGTGTGTTCTCGCCTCGGCGAAGCCGTATTTCAGTTACGGTTATTCTACCCCTTTGTTCCGTCCCGCCCCAACGCAACGTATAATGCCCTGGTATTACTTGCGATGCAGCCCATGCGGCCAAGCACGCTCCAACCAAGGAGAACCCATGAAAACCCACCGTCCCTACCCTATGGCATTCATCACGCCCAAAGGCGAACGCGCATGCCGCGCCGGCCACCCTTGGGTCTACGATGCGGAAGTCGAGCGCATCGTAGAAGCGGGCGACCCCAAAGAAGCGGCTCGCACGTGGAAAGAATCGATCGAGTCGGGTGGAATCACCCCGGAAAACGGCGCCCTCGTCGACGTGCTCTCACGCAAAGGCCGATGCTGCTGGGATTTTGCCATCCCAAGGTCGTGATTCCGGATTGCCCGATGGATCAGAAAAATCTGGAAATGATATTCCGACATGAACTGATGCACCACCGCCGCCACGATTCCTGGTATCGTCTCATGCTGCTGGGCGCATCCGCTCTGCACTGGTTCAATCCGCTGGTTTATTGGATGGCGCGGCGCGCAGCACAGGATTTGGAAAGCTCCTGTGACAGAAGCGTTGTGTCGGGACAGCCGCAGGAATTTGTGTGCGAGTATGCACAGGCTTTACTCAATACCGCAAAATGCCTGATGAAGCGCCAGAATGTTCACCAGACCGTTTTGGTTTCTTACTTCTCCTCCGGAGCGCAGCGCCTGAAAAAACGCTTTGCCGAGCTGTTTTCTCCTGCCCGAAAGGCTGGTGTGTGCCTGATTGTTCTTTCTGCGCTGTTCGTGGTGTTCAGCAGCAGCTTGGTGTTTGTGCAGGGCAACGACCAGAATCTGGAATGGGCGGAGAAGCTCAAGGTGGGAGATATTTCCTCCATCAATATCGCGCAGGAACAGGATCTCCAGATGGGAACAGAATATTATTCCGCGCAGGTAAAGGATGATTTTGTGGACTGGCTTGGAAACATCAACTTCAAACCTGCTTTGTATCAGGATCGCAATCGCACCGAAAAGGAGCGGATGTATGTGACCCAAAAGGATGGCAGCCGCAAAAGAGTGTCTGTTTTCTCGGACGGAAGCATTCAGGTGGACGGCAAGGAATATTGGACCTATCATTCGTGATGCGGTTTGTTTGTGATAATTTTAAAAAATACCCGTATGGGATTGGTTGTAATGATTGAGATAGTGTGATATAATAGGGTGTGAAACAAGGAAATGATGTCCTGCTTTGAAAAGGGACAGGATGCAAAAACACATTGTCTACTGTCGAATGTACAAAATCAGAGGGAGCTGTCCTCACAAGGGAGGATTGCTTTTTTGAATTTTGCTACAGGAGGAATCTACATGAATGTTGAAAATAATCGTCAGTCTTCCGGCAGCCTGAAAATCTCTCAGGAGGTTTTGGCAACCATTGCAAACTTTGCCGCAGAAGAAATCGACGGCGTTGTTTCTCTGGCAGATACCTACACCCCAATCAAAAGCCTGCTGAGAAAAGGCAGCATCGCAAAGCCAATTCAAATCAGCCTGAATGATGATGTTGCAGTTGTGGACATCAGCGTCAATCTGAAATATGGGGCAAATATTCCGGAAGTTGCAGAAACACTGCAAAAAGCAGTGAAGGATGCGGTTCAGAATATGACCGGCATCACCGTTTCCAAGGTGAATGTCCATGTTGCAGGCATCGTGTTTCCACAGTCTCCGGCAGCTCCGGCTATCCCGGCAGAACAGTAATCAACAAGGGCGGCGCCCTTTGGCCCTAAGCCGTAGGGAGCCGCTTTTCTTTGACCCAAAAGCTTGAAGTTTGACAAAAAAACAGAGCAGGTTTTGTGCCGCCGGCATGAAGCCGGAAAGGATGAATTTTTATGACAAGACATGAATCCCGTCAGGAGGCTTTTTGTCTGCTGTTTGAAAAAACTTTTACCGATATGGATATTGACGAGATCATCCAAGGCGCAACCGAAACCAGAGAATTGAGCGTCAATGACTTCACCTTGCAGCTGGCAAAGGGAACCGTAGAGCATCTGGATGAAATCGATGCCCTCATTGAGTCCAAGCTGAAAAACTGGAAGCTCTCGCGTATTTCCAAGGTTTCGCTGTCGATTCTTCGTATGGCAGTGTATGAACTGAAATACCTTGCAGATGTTCCTGCCAGCGTTGCAATCAACGAAGCAGTCGAGCTGGCCAAGCAGTACGCCAGCGAGGATGACTATTCCTTTGTTAACGGTGTACTGGGTAATGTTGCCAAAGAGCTTGACGCAGAGAATCAAACAGGAAAAGAGTAAACCATCAGGACAGGGTGAACAGAAATGGCTATTTATCTGGGAATCGATACCAGTAACTATACGACCTCGGTGGCGGCTTTTGATACACAGACAGGTCAAATCGTCCACCGGAAAAAGCTGTTGCCAGTGGCCCAAGGCACTTTGGGACTCAAGCAAAGTGATGCCGTGTTTGCTCATGTAAAACAGCTCCCGCAGTTGCTTGAGGAGCTGTTTTTTGCGTTACCGGAAAATCAGCTTGCGGCAGTCGGTGTTTCCGTGCGTCCAAGAGACCAGGCAGACTCCTATATGCCGTGCTTTTTGACCGGAAAGCTGGCAGCCAGCGCCATCAGCAGCGCCAACCACATCCCAATGTACGGCTTTTCCCACCAGTGCGGTCATATTGTGGCGGCGCTCTATTCCGCAAAGCGTTTGGATTTGATTGGACAAGAGTTTGTTGCCTTCCATTTTTCGGGAGGCACAACAGAATGTGTCCATGTTGAGCGGGGAGAGGATGCGGTTCTGTCGGTCAACATCCTGTACCATTCTCTTGATCTGAAATGCGGACAGGCAATCGACCGCGTGGGAACCATGATGGGACTTTCCTTCCCGGCAGGGCGCGAGCTGGATGCTCTGTCGCGGAATGCAGACCGCCGCTTCCCAATCAAAACGACCTTCAAGGACGGGAACTGCTGCGTGTCCGGCTTGCAGAATCAGTGCGAAAAGCTCTGGAAGCAGGGAGAAAGCCGAGAAAATGTCGCGCGGTTCTGCATCGATTCGGTCAGCAAAATTGTAGAACAGATGACACAAAATGTTCAAGCGCAGTATCCGGGTCTGCCTTTGATTTTTTCCGGCGGTGTGATGTCGAATAGCCTGATTCGGGAAAAAATTGCAAAGGAGTATCACGGATACTTTGCCGAGCCAGAATTTTCGGCGGATAATGCTGCCGGAATTGCAATCTTGGCAGCGATTCAGGATGGGGTCGATCTCCATGAATAGTATTCTTACCGTTTCGCAGCTGAACTGTTATGTCAAAAGCGTGCTGGATGGAGATATCCGCCTGCGCGACCTGATTCTGCGCGGGGAGATTTCCAACTTCACCAACCATTATCGAAGCGGCCATCTTTATTTTAGCCTCAAAGAAGGAAACTGTAGCATCCGCTGCGTGATGTTTGCAAAGTATGCAGGGGATTTGCTCTTTGACCCGGAAAATGGCATGGCAGTCATCGTCCGGGGTGCTGTCTCTTTGTACGAACGGGACGGCAGCTATCAGATGTATGTCTACGATATACAGCCGGACGGCAAGGGTGCGCTTCAGCTGGCATACGAACAGCGCTATCGCAAACTGGAGCGAATGGGGATTTTCCGCGCGGAACGAAAGAAAGAGATTCCCCGCTTTCCGGAACGAATCGGTATCGTCACCTCCGAAACAGGAGCAGCCTTGCAGGATATCCTCAATGTTCTGTCCCGGCGCTATCCGCTGGCCCATCTGATTTTGGCTCCGGCGCTGGTGCAGGGAAAGGAAGCGGCAGCATCGCTTACCAATGCCCTAAAGCAGCTGGATGAGACCGGAAATTGTGATACCATCATCATCGGCAGAGGCGGCGGCTCTATGGAGGACCTGTGGTGCTTCAATGAAGAACCGCTGGTTTTGCAGGTTGCTACCTGTAAAACCCCTATCATCTCTGCGGTGGGACACGAGACGGATTAGATCGGAAGAGCACACGTCTGAACTCCAGTCACCGATGTATCTCGTATGCCGTCTTCTGCTTGAAAAAAAAA
>URFD01000138.1 GCA_900547015.1 uncultured Oscillospiraceae bacterium
ACCTTCTCTCTCTTGAGCCAGTCGGCGAGGCTCTCCACAGCATTCCAGTGGCCAGGAAAGTTATCCACACTTTCCTGGTTGATTTGTGGAAAATTTTTACTGCGCCTGTTGTCCCTTGGAATAGGCAAACAGATAGCTCAGGCTGTGGACAGCCCAGAAGATTGCAATCAGCAGGAAGGGGAGCAGACCGATGGGATAAAAGACTTGAACCATGCAGCAGACGGCAAAGGCGGCAAGAAAAAGGCGCTTGAGTGCCTTGAAGCTCTGGTAGCTGGCGCGGTACATTTCAAAGGTTTCTGCTTCATCACAGCTTTGCTCCATCTGATGAGAGAAATTGATGGCAAGAGGGTCGACATTCCGAAACTTGGGGTTGAGCAGGCTGGTCGTCTTAACCTGATTGACCTCCAGCCAGGTGGTGATGCTGATAAAGACCAGACAAGCCAGAGTACTGACCAGAATGTTGTCCTTCTGCAAATTGCTCAGCGAGGCCCCTAAAAAGAAGAAGTTACTGATGGTACACAGGATGCTGAATACCATGGTAAAATCGCTGTGGTGCTCCACCCAGTCATAAATCTCATCCTCCGTTTCGGGAGTGAGCCGGGAGAGCATTTTTCGGGTGCGGCGCAGGCACAGGAAGGACACCAGTGCCAGCACACCACAGACGGCGATGTGCAGGATGGCACTGGTTTCCCCGAACCAGGTTTTGAAGGTCTGGATGGACGAAACCAGCGTCTCCTCATTGTGCATCATCAGAAAGGAGAGCAGCGCGCCAAAGCTGCCGGAAAGCACAAGAATCAAGATATAGTGGATGACGGGATGTTTTTTCATGGGAAGGTCCTCCTTTTCCTCACAGAGAATGATGTCGTTATTGGTTGTCCTCCTCATAGGAGAACAGCTCTTCCACCGTGGTGTTGAAAATTTTTGCGATTTTAAGAGCCAATGTGACCGAAGGATTGTAGTCACCGCGTTCAATCAGGCTGATTGTTTGTCGGGAGACATCTGCCAGATTGCCCAAATCGGTCTGACTCAGCCGATGTTTTGCCCGGTATTCCTTCAGGCGGTTGGTCAAAGGCATCTTATCACCTCTTTCTCGAACAGGAATCATAAAGATATTGACAATGATAGTTGTCAATATGTTTGAGTTTATTATATCATTGACAAGAATAGTTGTCAATACAGGGAAATGAGGAGAGGAGAAAAAAACTCCCAATGAAATCAGGTCAGGTTTCATTGGGAGTGGATGAAAATGAAAGCACAAGCAAGCTTCTGACTAGTATCGGACCGGAGGACGGAAGCCCTCAAAGATGATGGCATCGTACAGCTGTTTGGCGGCAGGATAGTCCGCTTCCCGAATGGTCCAGCCGACGGTCAGCGCACCGCAACTTTGACAGAGCCGAAAAGCACGGCTGTCTGCGGCATAGCGGAAGTCATAGGCGATGAAATGCGGCTTGGACAGACAGTTGAACATCATGTTGCTCAATGCCGCAGCCGGAATAGCCGCCGTGGATTTTTCCCGGAATCGGGTTGCCAGCTGACCGCGCATGATTTGTGGTTCATTTTTGGCAAACCAGCCGACGATGATGGGGTTCATCGACTCGATGCAGTAGTCGCCCGGATAGCGGCGCAGCAGGTCGTATACCTTCAGGCAGACGCAGTTCACCTGCTCGGTCGATTTGATTTCCACAATCAGCGGAACACGGCCTCCCACCGCCTCCAGCACCTGAGAGAACAACGGAATGGTTTCCTGCGTCTGTCCCAGATGGTGCTGAGAAAGCTCGGCATAGCTCGTTTTCTCCACACGCAGAGGAACCCCGCACATCCGGCTCAGGTCCTCATCGTGGAACACCACAATCTGGCCGTCGGCGGTCATCTGGAGGTCCAGCTCGATGCCGTACCCGGAATATGCAGCCGCACGGAAGGCAGAGATGGAATTTTCGCAGGAGGTGAGGTTGTCAAACAGTCCCCGGTGTGCAAAGCAGCGGTGATAAAAGCGGTTCCGCAGAGGGTGCTCTTCAAACGAAGGGAGCATACTGGCGGCGCACGCGCCGGCACCCATCAGGGCAAGGGAGAGAAGTTTCATAAAAGGGTTACCTTCCTTTCGTCAAAGTAGGACAGAGGCGTTATCCGCGCTGGGCTTCAAAGCCTGCGTGGAATACCTCGGACAGGTCAGGGTTGGCAGGCGCTCCGGCAGCATCCGGGATGGATTCGCCGGACTCATCCTCGCCGTCATCCGGAACGATTTCCGTGTGACGCGCAAGGGCATATTCCTGTCGTGCCATTTCCTCGACCGCAGGATTCAGGTCGGAGATATACAGGTCAGGGTCTTGGCTCAGCCGCTCCAAATCGATGCGCGCCGTCAGGCAGGCATTGGCAGAAGGACGGTCGGTCTGCATGATGATACCGTTTCCCAGCTTGCTGGCGGAGAAGGGTGCGTAGATGCCGCTGATTGCGCGGAAGGGCAGGTCCATGAAGGTGCCGGTCAGCCACGAGGAGATGGCGAACATCGGGTGCTCCTGACAGCGCATGAAGGCACAGCTCTGGAAGTAGGCACTGCTGAGACTGTTGCTGAAGGCAGAGGGACACAGCAGCAGCTGGGAGCCCATCAGATGGGCGGCGCGTCCAGCCTCGAACACACGCTGGTCTTGCCCAATCAGAACGGAGACGCGGCACAGCTTGGTATCTGCCGCTTTGATGCCGGTTCCGGGAATCAGGCCGCACAGCTTTTCCTCGGGGGAAAGATGGAGCTTGTCCTGCATCAGGAGGATGTTGCCGTCCGGGTCGAACAGGAAGGCACGGTTTGCAAGGCCGTCCCGCGTTTTGACGATGGTGGTTCCTGCCAGAATGTAGATGGAGGCCTTGATGGCAAGCATCGAGAAAAAGTGGGTGTAGCTTTCAAACAGCGGCTGTGCCAGATACTTGGAGAAGAACTGGAGATATTCCGGCAGCTCCTCACGGTTCTGGTGGAGAAGCTCCTCGGAAAATTGATAGGAATAATCGAACAGGGAGTCGGAGCTCAGCAGCGGCAGCAGCCCGATATATTCGGGAAACACGACCAGCTGGCTTCCGTCTGCGACTGCGCTGTTGAGGTTGGAGATGATCAGGTTCAGACAATCCTTTGTCGGCATCTCGGCACGCAGTGCCATCTGTATACAGGAGACCTTGATATTGTTGGGGCTGACATAGTCCAGCGCGCGGGACATCCGAATCTCGGTCTGCTCCAAAAGGCGGTCCAGCTTGGGACAGCTCCAGTTTGCCAGCAGCAGCTTTGCGGCGGCAATCGTTTTCAGAGACATCAGCAAACCCCTCCTTTTTCATAAATCCGCAAATCCAGCTTGTCCGGCAGGTTGCCGCCGAATTCACTGCGCGGCAGCTTGTTCAGATACAGCTTGGCAAACAGGTTGTGCGAGCTGGCAGGAGGGACCAGATAGCCGCTTTCGTCCGGTGTCAGACAGCAGGGAGCCGCCACCGCAGAAAAACAGTTGCAGCAGCCGACCACATAAATGCCGTTGGACTGTGCCGCATTCCAGATGCCGGTGGTCAGCATATGCTTGCTCAGCTGGTAGGAGTCGATGAACTGGGAGGAAATCACAATCTGTGCGCCCTTCATGCGGGCGATGCGGACCACCTGCGGATGGTAGATGTCCACATCCACGCACAGAAAGATGTTGCCCAGAGGGGTTGCAATCGGCTCGATTTTGTCATATTGGGCAAGCTCGGCCTGATTGTACAGGTTGCGGTGGGTCGCACCCTGGATGCCCAGAATCTCCCCCTTGGGGGAAAACAGGCACAGGTACAGGATGTTGTTCACAACAAAGCGGCTGGGTACCAGATAGACCTGATTCTGGATGGCATATTTCCGGCAGGCGTTGAGGTAATCCGGGGTATCCCACTCGGGGATATAGGATTTGACATCGGAGAAGATTACCAGGTCGGACAGGGGTTTGATCTTTCCAAACGGAGTCGTGATGCAGACTACGGCACGAGCCACATGGGTCACCTCTTTATTTTTTTGATAGAATAGAAAAAACGACCGTTATATTAGTATTATACTATTC
>URFD01000139.1 GCA_900547015.1 uncultured Oscillospiraceae bacterium
CCCGATTGATAGCGCTAAATTCCGCAAAAATTCTTTGCAAACAGCTCCATCCGCGCTTGCAAAAAGACAGACAATGTGATATGATACTTTAAGTTAGGTTATGATGCGGAAGTTGTCTGTGTCATCAGACCGCTTTTGAATCTCATTTGTTCGTTTTAGGAGGTTTACAATGAGCGTAATTAATATCATCTGTGGTATTGTTCTGATCCTTGCATCCATCATGATTATTGCTCTTGTTTCCATGCAGGAAAGCAAGAAGGGGATGTCTGCTCTGACCGGCGGCCAATCGGAATCCATCGGCCGCAACTATGGCAGGACCAGAGACGCTATGCTGGTAAAAGGCACAAAGATTCTGACTGCTGTCTTCTTTGCCCTGACGATTCTGGTTGCAATCGTTGACAAATTTACCGCTTAGGAACAATCCGGCTTAACAAAAAAGGACAGGCTTCGCCTGTCCTTTTTTCATATTCTAGGAATCCCATCAAAAAATCCTCCGCACCCTCGGAACACCAATGTCCCGGATGCGGAGGATTTCTTTTTTACAGAATGTGAGTAAGCACATAAGCCGGGTTCTGTTATGATGACAATCTATCTAGACCGCCGATTGCTCGACGGTTCAAGCCACATAGACCGCTGACAAGGTCATGAAAAGGGGCGACGGGCCGCCGCCTGAGCTTTTCGCAGTCACGGTGTTGCTTCGGATAGGGTTTACATGGCAGTACAGTCTCCTGTACCCCGGTGAGCTCTTACCTCGCCTTTCCACCCTTACCGGAATTTCTTCCGGCGGTATCTCTCTGTTGCACTTTCCCTAAAGTCGCCTTCGGCTGCCGTTAGCAGTTATCCCGCCCTGTGAAGCCCGGACTTTCCTCATGCAGGAGGAAACCCTCCTGCCCGCTGCCATCCTGCTTACTCACCCGAAGATTATACCGCATTTTTTGCGGATAGTCAACTGAAAACTGCCTCCCGGCTTTTTTCGGGAGACCGAACGGTTCCTACAGGCTCAGCTCGTTGAGACCGATGAGGGAGATGATGTAAATCTTCAGTGCCTTCATCATGTAGTCTACGCTGTTGCACTCATCCGGCATATGCTCTTCGCCGCGGCCTTCGCCACATGGGTTTGGCATATCAGCAAAGCCAGGGCCGAAAGCAACTGCATTCTCAAAGTGTTTTGCATAGGTTCCGCCACCGATGGTGTATGGAACGCCCTTCTCGCCGGTTACATAGTCGTAAGCTGCCAGCAGGGTTTTGATTTCCGGAGTATCTGCCGGTTTGTAGCATGGGTGGGTGTTGTGCATTCCAACAACCTCGCCGCCCAGTGCGTGAATATGTTTTTCGATGCGCTCAATCAGCTCGTCGCCGTTGAGGGTAACTGGGTAACGGATGTCCATTCTCAGACGGAGCTTGCCGTTTTCCATGGAATCTACACCGTTGATGTGGGTCAACTTGCCGGAAACCTCGTCCTCAACCTCAACGCCGATACCAGCGCCGTGGCAGTCCTTGAGGATTTCTGCAACGGATGCCATTGCTTTTTTCTCCATCTCGGACAGAGCTGGCAGCTTCTCAATCAGAGCGCAGAGCAGCTTGGTTGCATTGACCGAGCCATCCGGGCTTGCAGCATGAGCAGTTTTGCCTGCTGCGGTCAGGCTGATTCCGCCTTCTACTGCCTCAACGCTGTATACGGCTTTATCATAGTCGCCGAGGTCTGCTTCGCTAACCCCTTTGAGAATTGCGGTTGCTTTTCCGCAAACTGCGTTGCCAACTGTACCGCCGAATACATTCTCAATGACCTTGCCATCAACTGGAAGCTCGATTGCAAAGCCCAGCTGACCTTTTTCACCGATGCAGACCGGGAAGCCTGCGTCCGGAGTGAATGCAAATACCGGCATTTTTTCTGCTGCCAGGTAGTGCGGCAGGTCGCCCATACCGGTTTCCTCGCTGCATCCCAGAACCAGACGGAAGGTGTAGTTTGGTTTGATGTCAAATTCCTTGAGTGCTTTGAGTGCATACAGACCCAAAACGGTAGGACCCTTGTCATCAGAAACACCACGGCCGTAGATATATCCGTCTTTTTCAATCATATCATATGGGTCATGGCTCCAGCCCTCGCCCTCCGGAACAACGTCCAGATGGCCCAGCATTGCAATTTCTTTTTCTGCGTTGCCATAAACAGCAGAGCCTGCATAGTAATCATAGTTTTTGGTTGCAAAGCCCATGCCCTCGCACAGCTCAAACGCCTTGTCCAGAACCTTGTGGCAGCCCTCTCCGAATGGTGCGTTCGGGTCGTCGCTCTTGGTGCTGACGCTCTTGATGTTGACCAAGGTAGCAATATCCTTAACGATATTCTGGCGATTTTCCGAGATGAATCGGTCAATTCTGGATTCCATTTCTTTTGAAATCATTGTAATCCCTCCGCTCGCAATACTATAATCTTGAAAATTTTGACTTTTCAGGTCCATTTCATTATACCATAAATTTGTACATTTACCACCATTCCACAAAAAAATTCATCCCATATTTTATGATGATTGATTGGTCAAGCTGACAAGGGTTGTGGTTCTGTCTATTTCTCCGAGCATGAAAACACCCTCCCGGGACTCCAAAACAGAATCTCGGGAGGGTATTGCCTTGTCTAAAAATTCCTGCTGTACGGCTTGCGGAAGATTCGCTCAAACAGCTTTACTGCCAGCGGCAGATAGGTCAGGATAAACACACAGACCGTTGCCATGATAACCGGGCGTTTGGCTTTGGACGGAACCAAAACCCCAATCAGGACACCCAGCGACAGCAGGCAACATTTCATCAAAGCCAAATTTTTCCAGTCCGACTGGCGCAGATACTCATTGGCGATTGCAAACAGATTTTTCATTTAGAATCCTCCCTTCCTTAACTGCGGTATTTTTCGCTTGGAATATGTTTCTGTCCCAGCCTGTGATAAACCGCCTCCCGAATCAGGCTGTACAGAACCGAAAAGAGCGGAATGTAAAACAGCATCCCCAAAACGCCCATCGTGCTGCCGCCCAGCGTTACCGCTACCAGAACCCACATCGCCGGCAGACCGACCGAGCTGCCCACAACCTTCGGGTAAATGACATTTCCCTCAAACTGCTGGAGCAGCAGGAAAAGCACCACAAACCAAAGCGCCCGCATCGGGTCAACCAGCAGGATTAGGAAGGCGCCGACCACGCAGCCGATAAAGGCGCCGAACACCGGAATCAGCGCCGTAAAGGAAATCAGCACGCTGATCATCAAAGCATAGGGGAAACGGAACATACTCATCGTCACAAAGAACAGCGAGCCCAAGATGACTGCCTCGATGCACTGACCGGACAAAAAGTTGGAGAAGGTGCGGTTTGCCATCCGACCGACCCGCACCAGATAGTCTGCGTGCTCCTCCTTGAGGCAGGCATACAGGATTTGCTTGGACTGGCTGCCCAGCTTTTCCTTATTGAGCAGAAGATAGAAGGAAAAAATGATTGCCAAACAGCCTGTGACAATGCCGCTGAAAATCGATGCCGCTACATTGAAGGTGGTGTTGAGAACATTTCCTGCCCCGTTCTGCAAAAAGCCCACCACATTCGTCAGGGTCTTCTGCCAGTCAATATCCAAATTCAGCTTCATTTCCTCCAGCCAGCCCTCGACCTGCGGCATCCACTCTACCAGCTTCTGGCTCCAGCTCTGGAGAAGTGCCGGGAATTGGCTGGAGCTGTTCATCAGCATCTGGACGCTGTTGGCAACCTCCGGCACAATCAGGAACATCCCCACAAACACAATGCCGACCACCAGCAGGATGCTCAAAACAAGGCTGAGCGGACGCTTCATCCGATACCAAACCGGCGGTGTATCCGGCGCCTTGACTGCTTTTTTTCTTCCTTTCTTTTTCTTTTGATACGGCTCTTCAAAGAGCTTGTTCTCCAAAAACCGCATCGGAACATTGATGATGAAGGCTAGGATTTCTCCAATCAAAAATGGCAGAATCAAGCCG
>URFD01000140.1 GCA_900547015.1 uncultured Oscillospiraceae bacterium
GGACAGACACCGTGCCTTAGAAGAAAAGTATCTGGAAATCAAAAAACTTCTCCTCGACGAAAAATCCACGGGACAATATGTAGAAGAAAACAATCTGACTTCTCTAACTGTTTCCTTCCAAAGCAGCTTACTTGATGATGGTTTTATGACCTTCCACGAAAATCTGTAAAACAAAAAGCTCTCCAAAAGAGGAGAGCTTTTTTGTTTTGCTGTTTTAAATCAGAGATTAACCAATCATCGAGAACAGGACATACAGCCAGTGAGCCGAAATACCTGCACACAGACCACCGATGGTGTGGCTGATGATTGCTTTGCCGGTCATGTTGCTGTAGCCCAAGCTGTCCATCATCGCAACGTGGGTGCTCAGGTAACCACTCCAGCACATACACATTGCAGTAAATACCGCAACGTCGTTGCCGGTTGCCAGTCCTTCCTGAACCAGCTTTGGAACCAGACCGATTGCTGCACCGGCAGCACCCAGAGAGGTAATCGGAACCGAGATGCCCTGAGAGCTGGTGAAGCCGAACAGAGGCTTGAGGATGAAGTTGAGCTTGTCACCCAGTGCCGGCAGCAGAGCAATTCCTTCGTAAGCGGCGCCGGTGTAGGTGCCGTCAGCAGAAGGGCCGTTGGTCAGCATCAGAACCAGAGTACAGATAATCAGAACACCAGGGATAACTGCAACACCCATGCCGACACCGGATTTACCACCATCCAGCATTGCGGACATGAAACGGGAGGCACCGCTTCCCGGACGAACCATACGGTAGTCGGTGTACATAACGGCGTTAATACCCTCTACCTCGCACATCTCGGTCTTGCCGTATTCCTTTGCTGTGAAGTGCAACATCAGACGAACGCTGACTACCGAGCCGATTACTGCACCGAGGTTACCGAGCAGAGCCGGCATAATAAAGCTCTCGCCTGTTGGAGAAGCAATACCAATCATAAAAGAAGTGATGATCAAACCCATACCAAATGCGGTACCGATATTGGTCAGCGCCGGCAGCTGGTATTTCTTGAAGTATCTGCGGAAGCCCTGGTCATCTGCCAGAGTCAGGATTGCCGGGTTATCCGACAGATAGGTTGCCAAAATTCCCACAACGCTCGCGCCAGGGAGATCGTACATTGGTTTCATCAGTGGCGAGAGGATTTTGTTAATCAATGCAACAACACCAAACTCTGTGAACAGTCCCGACAACGCACCTGCCAGAACCGCAATCGCCATAATGTAGAATACGGTGTCCATCAGAAGCTGGTAAGCAGTCTGCATCATGGTGTTGAGCATATTGATTGCTCCCATCTTGGTTCCCAGCACACCGAACAGAATTGCAAAGCATCCGATGAAGATAAAGCTCTCCAAGCTCACTACCTTTTTAATATTAGGATGTTCCTGAAGCTGCTCGTTTGTAGCCATCCTATTCCCTCCTAAAAGTTGTTTCAGATTCTCCTCTGCTGCGGCTTCCGCTTATCCGCCGCAATCAGTCGGAGTACAATTTATCATCTGACATGATAGCACATTGCACATAACCGTGTCAATCGGTTTCGTTTGCTTTTGAAGATTTATCTAAACAGTTTTTTAAAATTTATTAATTTTATCCTATAACAAAACCGCTCTTTAAAACATCATGACAGACAAATAAGCCCGGCACATATTTTATGCCGAGCTTATTTTCAAAATATTATTTCATGAAGGGGTTGTTTCCAGCGTCCGATGTGCTAATCCGCCAATACAAAATTGACCTGACCGGCAGAAACATTGACCGATGCCACCTTCACCGAATGGAGCTGGCCGACCCGATACACCTTGCCGCTTCGCAGCTCCTTGAGCTCGATGCCCTCCTCCAGCTGGTATTCGCCTTCCGGCAGGTCGTGGACAGACACCATGCCCTCCACGCTGTTGTCCAGCTCGACATAGAAGCCGTAGTTGGCAACGCCGGTGATGCGTCCCTCAAAGCACTGACCGATGCGGCTGGACATATATTCCGCCCGATAGCAGGCTTCGCAGTCGCGCTCGATATTCATGGCGTTGACCTCCATCTCGCTGGAGTTTTTGCTTGCCGCCGGCACAAAGCTGCCGTAGCGCTTTTTCAGCTTGTCCTGCGGCATTCCAGCCAGATAGCTGGTGAGGATGCGGTGGATGGCAAGGTCAGGATAGCGGCGAATCGGCGAGGTGAAGTGGGTGTAATTTTCCAGCACCAAGCCGAAATGCCCGATGTTCCGCTCCGAATAGACCGCCTTTGCCATCGTGCGCAGCAGTTGGGCATTGACCACCGGCTCCAGCTCGGTGCCGCGCGCGCGTTCCAGCAGCTCTGAAAAGTCCTTGGGCTGCGGCTGCTCCGTCAGCTTGTCTGCCTGCATTCCCAGGCGGGTCAGCAGGTCGTGCAGAAGGTTGACCTTAGCAACCGGCGGCTGCTCGTGGACGCGGTAGATAAACGGCATCTCCTGCTGCATGGCAAGGGTTGCCGCCGCTTCGTTGGCAGTGAGCATAAATTCCTCGATCATCCGCTCGCTCTCGCCGGTAGGCCGCGGCAGGATGTCCTGAATCTTCCCGTTTTCAATCACAAACTTCGACTCGTTGGAGCTGATGTTCATCGCACCGCGGTCGAAGCGTCGGGCGCGCAGCAGCCGGGCCAGCTGGTGCATGAGGTGAATCTGCGGAATCAGCTGGGCATATTTGTCCAGAAGCTCCTGTTCGGCGGTGCCGTCCAGAATCGCATTGATCTCCCGATAGACGCCCTTGACGCGGGAGCGGATGTAGCTCTTGACAAAGCGGAAGCCCTCGATTTCCCCGCTGGGCTTGAGGGTGACCAGCGCAGAAAAGGTCAGGCGAACCTCGTCGGGATTCAGCGAGCAGATGCCATTGGACAGCTCCTTGGGCAGCATGGGAATCACCTGGTCGGCATAGTAGATGCTGGTGCCGCGGCGGTAAGCCTCCAAATCCAGCGGGCTGCCCTGACGGACATAGTGGCTGACATCAGCGATGTGGACGCCCAGATACCAATGTTCGTCGTCGCGCTCGAGCGAAACCGCATCGTCCAAATCCTTACTGTCCGCCGAGTCGATGGTGAAGATATCCAGCCCGGTCAGGTCCATGCGCTCCGAAAGCTCCGAAACCGGGATGCCGCGCTGTTCCAGCTGCTGTGCCTCCTGCAAGACCTCGGGCGGGAACTCGGTGCGGGTCTGATAATTTGCCAGCACAGCCTGACAGCAGACCTGCGCCTCCTGTGCATCGCCGAAGCTCTGCACTACCGCCACCCGATGGGAGAAGTGGGTTTCGCCGCGGTGGCTCAGCTGCACCTGCACCTTGTCGCCCTCACGACAGCCGTGGAGCTTTCCCTTTTCGATTGGCAGCAAGAAGCGCACCAGCCGGTCCGGGCGCAGGTAATATCCGTCGGGCTGGCGGACGATGACACCGGTGAAGGGAGCGTTGTTCTGCTCCACAATCTGCGCCACTGCACCTTCCAGATTTTCGCCCTCACTGCGGGCGCGTTGACGGCTGACCCGCAGCAGCACACGGTCGCCGGGCATGGCTCCCATCATGTAGCGTCCGGGCAGAAAGATGTCCTCCTGCAGGGGCTGGTTTTCCTGCGGCTCGGGACGGGCAAAGCCGAAGCGCTCGTTGACGCTGACAATGCGCGCCGGCACCAGCCCCTGCGAGCTTGCAAGCACGACCGAATTTTTTCGGCGGTGCAGCTCGCCGCTTTTTTCCATCGATTCCAACAGGTCGAGGAATTGTGTGCGCTCGGTGCGGTCAATCTGTGCCTGAATCTCCAACACGCGGATGCCGATGGGTTCCTGCTTTTGGTGGCGCAGCACCCGCATCACACGGGTGCTGACATCCAGCCGGGAAAAGCCTGCTGTGGTACGGAATTTTTTGGGGGAATGGTGTTGTTTCTTCGCCATACGGTCGCCCTTCTTTCTGCAAATAATCTCAT
>URFD01000141.1 GCA_900547015.1 uncultured Oscillospiraceae bacterium
TATCTACCTTTGGCTTTGGTGCATAGCTTGCACAGATGTACATATCGCGGGTGATATCGCTGTCCTGTGGCTTGTCACCAATATGAATTCGAGGACATGATCTGAAAGGGGTTACCGATATGAATTATTCTCATGAAGTAGAGCGGATGTGCCCAATCGCAAAGGGTCCACATCATGGTCCGGCTCCCATTCCGGAAGAAGGAAAATGGGTAAAAGCATATCAGATCTCTGATATCTCCGGCCTGTCCCACGGCATCGGCTGGTGTGCTCCGCAGCAGGGCTGTTGCAAGCTGACACTGAATGTCAAAGACGGCATTATTCAAGAGGCTCTGGTCGAAACTCTGGGCTGCTCCGGCATGACCCACTCGGCTGCAATGGCTGGCGAAATCCTCCCCGGAAAGACCCTGCTGGAGGCACTGAACACCGACCTTGTTTGCGATGCGATTAACGTTGCAATGCGCGAGATTTTCAAACAGCTGGCATACGGCAGAACCCAGACCGCATTTTCTGAAGATGGTCTGCCAATCGGCGCAAGCTTGGAGGACCTCGGAAAAGGTCTGCGCTCTCAGGTGGGCACCATTTTCACCACCAATGCAAAGGGCGTTCGTTACCTCGAGCTGGCAGAAGGCTACATCCTCTCGGTTGCTCTGGATGAAAACAACGAGGCAATCGGCTACAAGTTTGTCCGCGTCGGCAAAATGCTGGAGGATATCCGCCACGGTAAAGACCCGAAAGAGGCTTACGAAAAGAATATTGGTACCTACGGACGCTATGAAGATGCTCCAAAGTACATCGACCCGCGTGAAGAATAAGGGATAGGAGGGAAATTTATCATGGCTAAATTTGAAGGACAGGAAAGAAGAATGCCTAAAATTGAGGCAGCTCTGAAAGAATACGGCATGACCTCCCTGGAAGAAGCCAGAGACCTCTGTCTCTCCAAGGGAATCGATGTAGAATCGATTGTCAAGGGCGTACAGCCAATCGCATTTGAAAACGCAGTTTGGGCTTATACCCTCGGTGCAGCAATCGCATTGAAAAAGGGCATCACCAAGGCAGCAGAGGCAGCAGAAGCAATCGGTATCGGCCTTCAGGCATTCTGTGTGCCGGGCTCTGTTGCAGAAAACCGTAAGGTTGGTCTGGGACACGGCAATCTGGGCGCAATGCTGCTGCGGGAGGAGACAAACTGCTTCTGCTTCCTGGCAGGCCACGAGTCCTTTGCAGCAGCAGAGGGCGCAATCGGTATCGCTAGAACAGCCAATAAAGCCAGAAAAGCACCTCTGCGTGTCATCCTCAACGGTCTGGGCAAGGATGCAGCTTACATCATTTCCCGAATCAACGGCTTTACCTATGTAGAGACCGAGTACAACTACTTCACCGGCGAGCTGACCACCGTTCGCGAGGTTGCCTTCTCCAACGGCGATAAGGCAAAGGTAAAATGCTACGGCTGTGACGATGTTCAGGAAGGCGTTGCAGTAATGCAGAAGGAAAAGGTCGATGTTTCCATCACCGGAAACTCCACCAACCCGACCCGCTTCCAGCATCCGGTTGCCGGCACCTATAAAAAATGGTGTGTAGAAAACGGCGTGAAATACTTCTCGGTTGCATCCGGCGGCGGTACCGGCCGTACCCTGCATCCGGACAACATGGCTGCCGGCCCTGCTTCCTACGGCATGACCGATACCATGGGCAGAATGCACTCGGACGCTCAGTTTGCAGGCTCTTCTTCGGTTCCGGCTCATGTTGAGATGATGGGACTCATCGGTATGGGCAACAACCCGATGGTTGGCGCTACCGTTGCTTGTGCTGTTGCAGTGGAAGAGGCAAATAAATAACCAAAATCGGACAAGAATTTTTGGGGCGGACCAAGCTGGTTCGCCCTTTTTTGTATCAGCTTTGCACCGCCTCAACAGGAGCTTGTGGAAAACTTCCGCTCAAGGCTAGAGGGAGGCTGTGAAAACATTCAAAAGGAGGAATCGAAGATGCAGGAGGAGCAACAGTATTATCATGCGTATGAGCTGCGCTATCAGCAGGTGCATCGTCAAGGGCTTCAGTGGACCTCGGATACCCCAACCCCTATCGTCCGCCAGACAATAGAGCAATATCAAATTCCCCAACAGGCGCAGATTCTGGAGATTGGATGCGGTGAGGGACGCGATGCGGTGCCGCTGCTTCGGGAGGGCCGGAATCTGCTGGCAACCGATGTCTCCCCGGAGAGTATCCGCTATTGCAGGGAAAAGCTGCCCGCTTATTCCGAGCGCTTTGCCGTTGTGGATTGCCTGCATGACCGGCTGGAGCGCAAATTTGATTTCATCTATGCGGTGGCGGTTCTGCATATGCTGGTGTTGGATGAGGACCGCGCCGGATTTTACCGGTTCATTCGGGAGCATCTGAAGCCAGAGGGTCTCGCGCTCATCTGCACGATGGGGGATGGACAGGTACAGATGCAGTCGGATCTTACGACCGCCTTTTCCCTCCAACCCAGATGTCACCAGCAGACCGGGCAGGAGCTGATGTTGGCAGGCACCTCCTGCCGGATGGTCGATTTCCCGACCTTTTCCCGCGAATGGAAGCAGGGAGGGCTGGTGCAGGTGGAGAGTGGGTTGAGCGCATCGCCGCCGGAATTTTCTTCGCTGATGTATGCAGTGGTAAAATGCGCCGAAAACAGCTGATTTCGGTCAGGTTGCTTGATTTTGCCCCTTCTCTTTGTGCGGCCTTTCCGCTTCTCCCCAAAGGGAAAAAGAGGTATAATAGAAAGAACCCGGGTGCTTGCTCGGGAAGCTGACAGGATAACATCGCAGAATAATGGAGGAATGACCCATGATAGAAGATCCGCGCAGCCAACAGATGAAGTCGGAGATTCGCCGACTGATATGGAATGTCATCGTGACCGTGGTGGTGGTGCTGGTAATTTCGATGCTCTGGTCGGGCTTCTCGCTGCCGAATGTGCCGAAGCGGGAGCAGATTGTCTCCGCACAGGTGACGCTGGACGGGAGGACGGTGCAGGCCGAGGAGCAGGATTTGCAGCTTGCGTCCGATTTGGGCAGAGGACTGCGCCGCTGGTTTGGACAGGCCGACCAGACGATGCCCCGCGCCCTCATCACCTATACAATGACCGATGGCAGCCAGATGACGGTGGGCGCCAATGCAGCCACCCTCTATCAGGACGGCAGCTTTTATCCGTCGCGCGGGAAAAACGGTTCGCTGTTCGAGCAGGTGGTGGAAGGCGTCTTTTTCGGCTCGGAGCAGAAGGCGGATTAAGGGAACACAGGGAAAGGGATGGATGAGATTTTGATGAAGACATTGATTTTTAACGGGTCTGCCCGCAAGGACGGAGATACCCAAAATCTGATCGATGAGCTGACCGCTCAGCTCAAGGGCGAATATAAAATCGTGAACACACACGAGTGTCAGGTGCGTGCCTGCACCGACTGCCGCTATTGCTGGGAGCATCCCCGCTGCGCCATCCGGGACGAGTGGGACGAGATTTCCGCCTATCTGGAGGAGTGCGACAATGTCGTCCTCGCCTCGCCCATCTATTATTGTGAGATTACCGGGCCGGTGCTCAGCGTCCTCAGCCGCCTACAGGTCTATTGGGCAGCCAGAGCCTTCCGCAAAGAGGTGCTGCTGACCAAGCCGAAGCGCGGCGGCATGATTTTGGTGGGAGGAGGAAACGGAACCGCGACCTCTCCGCTGAATACGTCCGCCGTGCTGCTCAGACAGATGAATGCAAAGGAAATCTTTGACCCGGTCTGCTGCTTTACCACAGATGTTTGCCGCGCCGTTGAGGACAAGGAAGCGATGAAGGAGCTCGGCGAGCTTGCCGCTTTCTTAAATCGAGAAGAATAGAGTGATTGAAAATCCGGCAGGAGCTTTCT
>URFD01000142.1 GCA_900547015.1 uncultured Oscillospiraceae bacterium
ATTGATTTTGGCAGCTGCGGTAGGAATGAGCTTATCTATCTGTGGTGTTGTAATGCAGGCAGTTGTTAAGAATCCTTTGGCAGAGCCGTATGTTTTAGGTATTTCATCCGGTGCGTCTTTAGGAGCAACACTTTCAATCATGTTAGGAATAGGAACAATGTTTGGGCCAAATTATATAGGTGTTATGGCTTGCTTGGGAGCATTCTTAATATCGATTGGAGTAGTCGCATTATCTAATATCGGCGGTAGATCCACATCGGTAAAATTGCTTCTGTCAGGTATGGCACTCAGTTCTTTGTGTGGTGCATTTTCCAGTTTCATTGTCTATTTTTCCAATGATCAGGACGGAATGAAAACAGTATCTTACTGGATGATGGGTAGCTTAAGCGGAGCAAGTTGGGAAAACAATCTGATTGTTGTTCCATTAGCTATTGCGGGTGTCATCTTTTTCTGGACACAATACCGCACATTGAATTTAATGTTATTGGGAGATGAAGCTGCGGTTACCTTGGGAACCAATTTGTATCCGTGGCGACAGACATATCTTCTTGTATCTTCTTTGATGATTGGATTTGTGGTATATTCCTCTGGTGTCATCGGCTTTGTCGGACTAGTCATCCCTCATGTGGTCCGGATGCTGTTCGGCACCGACCATAAAAAACTGATTCCTCTCAGTGCATTGGTAGGCTCTATATTTTTGATTTGGGCTGATGTGCTTTGCCGTGTAATCATTCCTGGCATGGAGCTTCCAATCGGTGTCCTGACCTCGATGATCGGCGCACCTTGCTTCATCTACCTGATGGCAAGAAAGAAATACGGCTTTGGAGGGAAGGAATAATGCAGATTACGACAGAACAGATCAAGGCGGTATTGGGAAATGCCCAGATTCTAAACGGAATCGATTTTCAGGCGAAGGATAATCAGTTCGTCGGCATCATCGGTCCAAACGGCAGCGGCAAAAGTACCCTCCTCAAGTGTATCTATCGCGTGCTTGCACCCACCGAAGGAGTCGTCTATCTGGATGGGAAGCCGCTGTCCGAGCATAAAGTTCGGGAATCCGCACAAAAGATAGCGGTCGTTGCACAGCATAACTACTATAATTTCGAGTTCAGCGTCCGCGAGGTGGTCATGATGGGCCGCGCTCCGCATAAAAAGGCACTCGACCGCGATAATGCGGAGGACTATCGAATTGTCCGCGAGGCTTTGAAAACGGTCGGAATGTCGGAATTTGAGGACCGCTCCTTCTCCACTCTCTCTGGCGGCGAACAGCAGAGAATCATTCTGGCCCGCGCGCTGGCACAGCAGACCCCGTGCCTGATTCTGGACGAGCCGACCAACCATCTGGACATCAAGTACCAGCTCTGGCTGATGGACATCGTCAAGGAGCTTTCCTGTACCGTGGTTTCGGCAGTTCATGACCTGAACATCGCTGCGATGTACTGCGACTATCTGTATGCCATGAAGGATGGCAGGGTGGTTGCACAGGGAACACCAAAGGAGCTACTCACCCCGAAGCTGATTCGTACCCTGTACGATGTCGATTCTAAAATCTCAATCGATGAGGACGGCATGATGCACATCTTCTACTATCCATCCTCTCTGGCAAAAAAGGAGGTACTCTCATGAAAAAAATCGTCATGCTCACCTGCCTGAAGGCAAACACCGTCTGCACCGGTGCAGGCTGCCTGAAGGCGTTCAACGAAAAAACCAAAACCTTCTCCCGCTATGGCAGCGAAGAGCTAGAGCTGGAGGCATTTTTCCGCTGCAACGGCTGCGGCGTTTGGGATGAAGGCATGGAGGAAAAGCTCGAACGCCTGATTTCCATTAAGCCAGATGCAGTCCATCTGGGCGTCTGCACCAAATTAAAGGATGGCACCCGTTGCCCAACCATCGAGCGCATCGCAAAGCGACTCGAAGAAGAGGGCGCCCACATTGTGGATGGCACCCACTAAAACCCAAAAGACACCCCAATCTCAGAGCGAGGTCACAGCCTGTAGTAATACGGCTGCGGCCTCGCTTTTTTGTTGCTCCAACCCAAGCAGCGGGGAGATTTTACCAAACCCGATGCGCAGGATTCGGCAAACAAGACGAAAATAGAAGCGCCTGTTGTCATTTCTTAGAATCAGTGCTATAGTGGTCGTAAGATGAACCCTGCGCGGAGGGGCAGGGATGGGATAAAGGAGGTGAGCAGGATGAGAGCTTCAGCGCAGACCTTCCGCTTGGATGACGCGGAAAAGCCTCGAAATCGCAACGGGAATCGCAACGGGAATCAAAAGAAAAAATCCTGAAAGGGGATGAGGAAATGTCTTACCGGGAAGAGGATTATTTGCTGCTGTCCGGTTTGCAGCATTTTATCTTTTGCCGCCGCCAGTGGGCGTTGATCCACATCGAACATCAATGGAGCGAAAATATCCGAACCGTGGATGGAGAGCTGTTTCATAAGCGAGCCCATGACGTACAACAGCGGGAAAAACGGGGCAATCTGCTCATCCTGCGGGGACTGCCGATTGCCTCCGAACGGCTGGGATTGTCCGGACAGTGCGATGTGGTGGAGTTTCATGCCGATGCCAAAGGGGTTTCGCTCAGAGGGGAGGAGGGCTTGTGGCTTCCGTTTCCTGTAGAATATAAGAAGGGCGCTCCGAAGGAGGACCTTTCGGACCGGATGCAGCTGTGCGCGCAGGCAATCTGTCTGGAGGAGATGCTGTGCTGCGAGATTCCGGAGGGTGCGTTGTTCTATGGAGAGACCCGACGCAGATTTCCGGTGACATTTACGCAGGAGCTGCGGGACGAGGTACAACGTTCTGCCGTGGAGATGCACCAGCTGTTTGACAGAGGGCACACCCCAAAGGTGAAACCGACAAAATCCTGCCAGGCCTGCTCGCTCAAGGAGCTGTGCCTTCCGGTTTTGATGCGAAAAGGCGATGTTGCAAACTATCTTAAAATGGCGATGGAGGAAGACGCATGAGAAAAATGCTCAATACCCTGTTTGTTACATCAGAAGATATTTACCTGACGCTGGATGGCGAAAATGTTGTGGCAAACAGGAACAAGGAAATTGCGGCCCGATACCCACTGCACACCCTGTCCGGCATTGTCAGCTTTTCCTATCCCGGAGCTTCTCCGGCGCTGATGGGAGCCTGTGCAGACCGCGGAATTTCGCTGGTCTTCTGTACTCCAAGGGGGAAATTTTTGGCAAGGGTTCAAGGAGAGCAGAACGGGAATGTCCTGCTGCGCCGCACCCAGTATCGGGTAGCGGACGATGACGGGCAGAGCTGTCGGCTTGCCCGCACGATGATTTTCGGAAAACTGTATAACTCCCGCTGGTGTATCGAGCGAATCTGCAGAGACCATGCGCTTCGGGTGGATGCCGAAAAGCTGTCGACAGCCTCCGAGACAATCAAGCAGCTCTTGCCGGAGGTGCTCAATGCGGACAATCTGGAAACGCTACGCGGAGTGGAGGGTGCAGCGGCAACCGTCTACTTCGGGGTGCTGGATGAGATGATTCTCAACAGCAACGAGGAGTTCCGCTTTCGTGGAAGAAACCGCAGACCGCCCCGCGACCCGGTCAATGCGCTGCTTTCTTTTGCCTATGCGCTGTTGTCCAACGATTGTATTTCTGCGCTGGAAAGTGTGGGTTTGGATTCCGGCGTCGGATTTCTGCACCGGGACAGACCGGGCCGAAGCTCGCTGGCGCTGGACCTTATGGAGGAGTTCCGCCCGTGTGTCGCAGACCGATTTGTCAGATCGGAAGAGCACACGTCTGAACTCCAGTCACCGATGTATCTCGTATGCCGTCTTCTGCTTGAAAAAAA
>URFD01000143.1 GCA_900547015.1 uncultured Oscillospiraceae bacterium
GGGCAGACAATAATTCAGGATGATTCTGTTTTCGAAAGGATTGTGAAAACATGAGCGAAGAAAGCTATATCGTAAATGAAGGAAAAAATGAAATCATTGAGGTAGACGGTGTTAAATATCAGCGTCTTGCAATCCGCACCCATGTCATCACCGACAAGGACGATGTCTGCGATGTCATCGAAAAATACGCTAAGCCTTACGCAAAACCGGGCGACATTGTCTTTATGACCGAAAAGGCAGTTGCCTGCACCCAGCGCCGCGCCATTCCAATGAAGGATATCCATCCGCGTCCGCTTGCAAAATTCCTGTGCAAGTTCGTGCTCAAGACCCCTTACGGCATCGGTCTGGGCATCCCGGAAACCATGGAGATGGCACTTCAGGAATGTGGAACTCCCCGCATCCTGTTCGCTGCCGGTGTCTCTGCCGTCGGAAAGCTCTTCCACAAACGCGGCTGGTTCTACACCATCGCCGGTTACAAGGCTCGCTCCATCGATGGCCCTTGTGACTACACTCTGCCTCCATACAATGAATATGTCGTTCTTGGCCCTGCTGAGCCGGACGAAACCGCGCAGAAGATGTCCAAGCGTCTGGGCGGCATCAAGGTTGCCATCACCGACATCAACGATTTGGAGGGCCAGATTCTCGGCATCTCCGACCCGTCGATGAATCGTGACCTTCTGGTCAAAATCCTCAAGGATAACCCGCTCGGCCAGTCGCTCGAGCAGACCCCAATCGGCATCATCCGCGAGGTCAAATAGCCAACAAAAGCAAATGCCCTTTGTGCAGTACTGGTACTGCACAAGGGGCATTCTGTTTTTCCAAAAAGAGTATTCCATTTACAGAGCCGTGATTCCCTCTGCGCTCACCCTTGCATAGAGCAAAGGCTCTCGGTTCGGCTGCTGCTCTGCAATCCGAACCGCACCCTGATAGCGTCGCTGCGCTTCCTCGACCTTTTCCGGAAGATGGGTGTACAGCATGGCAATCGGCTCGCCCTGCCGCACGGCATCTCCTGTCTTTTTCAGAAAGCGAATCCCGGCTGCCGGGTCGATGTGGTCCTCTTTTTTCTCACGACCTGCGCCGAGCAGCGCCGCAGTCGCTCCGATTTCCTCGGTCTGCATCGCCGCCAGATAGCCGTCTTGGGCCGCCAACACCGGATAAGCCGGAGCGGTCGGGAATCGGGACAAATCCTCCAGATAACGGACATCTCCGCCCTGCCGCTCCACCATCTGATAAAACTTCTGGTAGGCGCTGCCGTCTGTCAAGGAATGTTCTGCCATCTTCAGACAATCTGCCAAGCTTCCGCGCTCCGCCAGATACAGCATATTTCCCGCCAGATGGATGCACAGCTCGGTCAGGTCTTGCGGGCCTTCTCCGCGCAGTGTCCGAATCGCCTCTGCCACCTCGATGGCATTTCCGGCGGTCTCTCCCAGCGGAACATCCATGTTGGTGATGAGCGCCACCGTTTTCCTGCCTGCCTGCTCCCCGATGCTGACCATTCTTTCCGCCAGCGCTGCCGCCTGCTCCCGGTCCTTCATAAAGGCACCACTGCCTGCCTTGACATCCAGCAGGATGGCATCCGCTCCGGCTGCAATTTTCTTGCTCATGATGCTGGAGGCAATCAGCGGCAGGCTGTCCACCGTAGCCGTCACATCCCGCAGCGCATAGATTTTTTTATCTGCCGCCGCCAGCTGTCCGCTCTGTCCAATCAGCGAAATGCCGATTTCGTTGACGATTTGGAAAAATTCTTCCCGTGGCAGTGCCGTCCGATACCCCGGAATCGATTCCAGCTTGTCCACCGTTCCACCGGTAAAGCCCAATCCTCGGCCCGACATCTTCGCCACCGGGATTCCGCAGGCCGCCGCCATCGGAGCCGCAACCAGTGTTGTCTTGTCCCCGACTCCACCCGTCGAGTGCTTGTCAACCTTGATGCCCCGAATCCCGCTCAAATCTGCGATTTCCCCCGAACGGGCCATCGCAAGGGTCATCGCCGTGGTCTCGCTGACATCCATGCTCTGAAAGCAAACTGCCATCAGAAATGCCGCCATCTGATAATCCGGGATTTCCCCGGCAGTATAGCCTGCAATCATCCAGTCGATTTCCTCCGCCGTCAGCGCACAACCCAGCTTTTTCTTCTCGATCAGATCATACATTCTCATAGCGGTCCTCCTGTTCCGTTCCTCCGGCTGTTTGGGTCATCTCCAAAGCGGTCCACTTCGGCCTTTCCTGTACTGCCTACTTGGAGGCAGTCTCCCGGAAAATCGGGCGGTCACCCTCAAAGCGGTCCACGATTGCCAGCGATTCCAGACGGATTCCACGCTCGCGGAGCATCTGTCCGCCCTCCTGGAAGCCCTTCTCGATGACGATGCCGCAGCCGACCGCATTGGCTCCCGACTGTGCCACAATATCTAAGAGACCCATCATCGCTTGACCCTTCGCCAAAAAGTCATCGATAATCAGGATGTTGTCCTGTGGGGTCAAAAACTTCTTGGAAACCTGCACATCAAAGGTTGTGCCTCGGGTAAAGGAGGTCACCTGAGCGGTGTACAGCTCGCCGTCCAGATTTTTGGACTTGCTCTTTTTGGCAAAGACCACAGGCGCATTGTCAAAATGTCTGGCAACTGCTACTGCGATTCCGATGCCGGACGCTTCGATGGTCAGGATTTTGTTGACCCCTTCCCCATCAAAGCGGCGGCGAAACTCCTTGCCGATTTCGTTCAGCAGCTCAATATCCATCTGGTGATTGAGAAAGCTGTCCACCTTCAAGACATTTCCTTCCTTCACCTTTCCGTCGCGTAAAATTCTTTCCTTTAACAGTTCCATCTTTCCGTCTCCCTTTTTCGTGAAGTGGCTTTTTCCTGCCATCACTCGATTGCACGATTGAAAGCCCTCTCTCCGAGCCTTCTTACCCTCCTATTGTATCAATCTATTGTGACAGCGTCAATGCACCAAAGGCAAAAAAAGAGACATCGTTGGATGTCTCTTTTCTCTGTTGCGGCAACAGTCTCGGGAATCAGTTGCCTCCTCGGAAGCCCTTGCCGATAATTTCGCTGGTGTTGCTGATTAAAACAAAGGCGTGCGGGTCGGCCTTTTTGATCTGCTCCTGTAGCTTGATGCCCTGCTGCTTGCTCTGCGCTGTCAGGATGATGGTCTTGTCGCTGTGCTCAAAGACACCCTCCGCATGGTAGATGGTCGCGCCGCGGTGCAGCACCTGGGTGATATACTGATAAATCTCCTCGGCATGGTCGGTGATGATGGTGAAGGACTTGTAGGTGTTCATCTCCTCCAAGAAGAAATCGACCGCGAAGGAGCGCATCACCAAGCCCAAAATCGAGAACAGACCGGTGGTCGGGCCAAATGCCACGAAGGTCATGACGGTGATGAAGAAATCGACCACCAGCAAAGCCTTGCCGATATGGCATTTAAAATATTTTTTTACCACCATTGCGATGATGTCCGTTCCGCCGGTGGAGGAGCCGATGTTAAAGAGCATCGCCGAGCCCCACGCCGGCAGAAAGACGCCGAACAACAGCTCCATGAACGGCTGGTCGGTCAGCGGCTGGGTCAGCGGAGTCACCGTCTCAAACAGCTTGAGCATCACAGAGAACGCAATCGTCACATAGAAGGTCTTAAACCCAAACTCTTTGCCCAGCAAAATCAAGCCCACCACCATCAGGGCGACGTTGATGACCGAGCCGATGGTTCCGTTGCTCAGGTTGGGAAAATAATGGGTCAGCACAACCGAAAGTCCGGTTACGCCGCCGGTCGAAAAATTGTTTGGAAACTTACAAAAATAGCTGCCGATTGCTGTCAG
>URFD01000144.1 GCA_900547015.1 uncultured Oscillospiraceae bacterium
CCCTGCAAACAAATGGCAGGGCTCAAATGTTGTAAAACAAGAAAGGAATGAAAACAGATGAACATTGGCTTGATTGCTCATGATTCCAAAAAGGAACTGATGGTTCAATTCTGCATCGCGTACTGTGGTGTGCTTAGCCGTCACAGTGTATGTGCGACAGGAACAACCGGTAAATTGGTGGCAGAGGCGACAGGGCTGGAAATCCTTCGCTTCCTCAGCGGCTCCCAGGGAGGAGATCAGCAGATTGCGGCAAGAATCGCCTGCAACGAGCTCGACCTTCTTCTGATGTTCCGCGACCCGATTACGGTCAAACCAAACGAACTCAACGAGGCAAATATCCTGCGCCTGTGTGATGTGCATAATGTTCCGGTCGCAACCAATATTGCAACCGCAGAGGCACTGATTCACGCTCTGGAGCGCGGTGACCTTGACTGGAGAAATATCGGCAATCCGAACGTATAGGCCGACAGGAAACAGATGGATTTGTGATACCGCTTTCGATTGGAAAAGAAGGGTGGCTTGTTTTAAAAAAATGCAGACGAGCCCTTGACCTTGTCAGATGAATGCGGTATGATAAGGATATTCCAAGCAGAACATTTTTCTTTTTTTGATAAATCCAAAGGCGTTTGACGCATGAATGAGTAATCGGGAACCAACTGGACAGAGAGGGTTTTTGGCAGCTGAAAGAAACCTCAGGAATCGGGCTCGATGAAGACACCTGCCGAGCCTTCGTAATCCTGCGTTAAAGGAACAAGAAGGGACCCTGTTTTTTGGCAGGGTCTGAATCAGGGTGGCACCACGTGGAACGAACCAAGGCTCCTCGTCCCTTGCAGCAGTTGCTGTGAGAGACGGGGAGCTTTTTTATTGTAGATTGACTGCACCTGAGGAGGATGACGATGAAGAAGCGATTTTCTTTGATTCGGCCGGAGGTGGGTCGTCTAGGAAATGAGGAATTTTCCCTGTCCCTGCAAAGGACGATTCCACAGGATGCAGACCACGGCTGGCTGCCGGCTTATCTCTTTGAGATGGTGGCAGACCGACAGGTGGTGGGACGCTGTACCCTTCGGGTCGGCAGCAACGATGCCGTTTGCTATGTCGGAAATATCGGCTACGAGGTTCGGGAAGAGTTTCGCGGACATCACTATGCCGTTCGTGCCGGTCGGCTTTTGCTGGGCTTGGCACGCAAACATGGCATGAAGCAGGCGCTCATCACCTGCCAGGCGGAGAATCCGGCCTCCCGAAAAACCTGCGAACATCTGGGCGCTCGGTTGTGTCAGGAGTTGGAGGTTCAACAGAGCCATCCTCTGTATGCGGAGGGCTGCCGCAGACTGCTTCAGTACTGCGTTGACCTGAGCTTCCTGATCTTCCCGGCGGTGGAGGAGGACCTTCCAAAGCTGGGAGCGTTATATGATATAATTACCCGGCGCGAGGCTCAGGAAGGAAATTTTTCCGGCTGGGCAGTGGGAGAATATCCGCAGGAATGGACTGCAAGGGAGCTGTTTGAGGCAGGAGGATTGTATGTTCTTTTGGATGAGGACAGCGGAGAGCTGATTGGCTCGGCGGCATACGACAACCGACACGACGATGCCTTTGAGCAGGTGCGGTGGAGTCAGGATATTCCCAATGACCGGACGCTGTGTATTCACACGCTGGCAGTCCATCCGGACTATCGGCGGCGAGGACTGGGAGAACAGCTGATGCGCTTCGGCGTTGAGCAGATGCGGCGGCAGGGTCTGTTGGGAATCCGTATCGATACCTGGGTGGGCAACCTGCCCGGTCTGCGGCTGTATCATCGGCTGGGTTACCGGGATGTGGACATCCTCAACCAGAATGTCCACTATGAAGGGGACACGATGGCGTACCAATTTTTGGAGTGGTATGACCGGGATTTGCCCCGAGAAAATGATGCTATCAATGGAATTTAAGATAGAACAGAAAGGAAGAATCAACCATGGCAGAAACAATGAATGGATTAAAACGAACCAGCTACTGCGGAAAGCTCAGCAAAGCCAATGTCGGCAAGGAAGAAGTAGTCTGCGGCTGGGTACAGAAACAGAGAGACAAGGGTCATCTGGTCTTTATCGACCTGCGTGACCGCACCGGCGTTGTACAGCTGGTATTCGATGACAACACCGACCGCGAGGTATTTGAGAAGGCAGCCTCGGTTCATGCAGAATATGTCCTGATTGCAAAGGGCATGGTAAGGGAGAGAGAAGCGGTCAACACCGAAATCTCCACCGGAGAAATCGAGCTGTTTGTTACCGAGCTTCGCATCCTGTCCAAGGCACAGACCCCTCCATTTGAAATCACCGATAAGAGCAAGGTCAAAGAGGAGCTGCGCTTAAAATACCGCTATCTGGATTTGAGAAGAAAGACCCTGCAGGAGAAGATGATCCTCCGTCATCAGGTTGCCAAAGTAACCCGCGACTACTTCTATGAGAACGACTTCTTGGAAATCGAGACCCCAATGCTCATCAAGTCCACCCCGGAAGGCGCAAGAGACTATCTGGTTCCATCCAGAATCCACCACGGAAAATTCTATGCTCTGCCACAGTCTCCACAGATTTACAAACAGCTGCTGATGCTGTCCGGCTTTGACCGCTATATCCAGCTGGCACGCTGCTTCCGCGACGAGGACCTGCGTGCAGACCGTCAGCCGGAATTTACCCAGGTCGACCTTGAGATGTCCTTTGTGACCCAGGAAGATATTATGGATATGCTGGAAGGCTATATGCAGCGCCTGTACCGTGAGGTCAAGGGAATCGAAATCGGCAAGATACCGCGCCTGACCTATCGAGAGGCAATGGAGCGCTTCGGCTCGGACAAGCCGGACACCCGCTTCGAGATGGAAATCCAGAATCTGACCGAGCAGGTGAAGGACAGCTCCTTCCCGGTATTTGCTAACGCAATCGCAGAGGGCGGTTCGGTTCGCTGCATCGTTGCGAAGAACGCAGCTGCAACCCTGACCCGCAAGGCAATCGACAAGCTGACCGAGCAGGCAAAGGGAATCGGTGCAAAGGGTCTGGCTTACATCCGCTGGGCAGAGGAAAAACCAAACTGCTCCTTTGCAAAATTTATGAGCGAGGAGGAGCTGACCGCTCTGCTCAATACTCTGGGATGCCAGCAGGGAGACGTTGTACTGATTGTTGCAGATAAGGACCGTGTCGTTCTGCCAACTCTGGGTCAGCTGCGTCTGACACTGGGCAAGCAGCTCGAGCTGATTCCGGAAGGAAAATACAACTTCCTGTGGATTACCGAGTTCCCGTTCTTTGAGTGGGACGAGGAGAGCCAGAGCTGGCTGGCAATGCACCATCCATTCACCATGCCACTGGAGGAGTGTCTGCCATACATCGACAGCGACCCGGGTTCGGTTCGCGCACAGGCGTATGATATGGTAGTCAACGGCGTTGAGTTGCTCAGCGGTTCTATCCGTATCACCGACTACGAGCTTCAGCAGAAGATGTTCGAGGCACTGGGCTTGACCGAGGAGGAAATCCAGCTCAAGTTCGGATTCCTGGTTGACGCTTACAAATACGGAGCACCACCGCACGGCGGCGCAGCACTGGGTCTGGACCGTATCGTCATGACTATGTGCGGCTGTGACAACCTGCGTGATGTAGTTGCCTTCCCGAAGGTACAGAACGCAAGCGAGCTGATGAGCCAGTGCCCATCTCCGGTTGACCAGAAGAGCTTGGACGATTTGGCAATTGCCATCACCGAGCTGGAAGAGGAATAAGCCATCGTTTTCGGACAAAAAAACAAGAGAAGAAAAAATCCGGCAGG
>URFD01000145.1 GCA_900547015.1 uncultured Oscillospiraceae bacterium
CAAAATTCACACCCTTGACGACGCGCCCATTTTTAACGTCCAGACAAGGAATAATGCGTTTGGTAATCATGCGTTCACTCCCCTTCGTACAGCCGAACAGCCTTGGCCAGATCGATGGCTCCGGTATAAATGGACTTGCCCAGAATGGCGGCGTGGCAGTGCATGGCCTGCAGCTCGGCCAACTCAGCCATGGCGGCAATGCCGCCGCTGGCGGTGACCTCCAGCCCGGGAATTGTCAAAAGTTCACGATACAGGTCGAGATTTGTTCCCTGCAGTGTGCCGTCCCGGGAAATATCGGTGGCAATGACGGCTTTCACGCCTGCCTCGGCGCAGCGGCGGCAGAATGCCACACCCGGCTCGGGGGTGACCTCCTTCCAGCCGTTGACAGCTACAAGGCCGTCCCGCATATCAACGCCGACCGCGATTTGTGCGCCGTACTTTTGGGCCATTTCCCGGGTAAAAGCGAAATCCTTGACGGCAATCGTGCCGAGGATGCAGCGGTCCACGCCCAGATCAAGATAGCGGCGGATGCGTGCTTCATCCCGGATGCCGCCGAGGTTGATGAGAACGTTCAGCCAAGCGCCCTGTACAGCAGAGCGCAGGTTGAGGGAAGCAACACCGAAGTCGCTGGCAGCGCTGGTGTTGGTTTTGCCCAGACCCATCTCAACGACCTTGAGGGATTCCAGACACATTTCCATCACAGCAAACGGAACCAGAGTAGCCTCTTTCAGGGCTTTCTGCATGGCCTCTTTGCGGGCTGCTTTTTCCTCATCGGTGTTTTTCGGCATTGTGAAAACAGCGGATACACCGTCGAATGCTTCGGTGTCGCGGTCGATGCTGGCGGTCAGCTGCTCGACCAGTGCTCCTGCGCGGTCGTGAATCTGCTGGACGGTCTCCTGATGATCGGCATATTTTGGCTTTCCGATTGTCAGTCCGGCAACCATCTTGCCCAATCCAATGCCCATCGCGCCTGCAAGTGCGGAAGCAGAGCCGCCGCCCGGAGCCGGTGCATCAGAAGCGAGAAGTTCGATAAAATCCTTAACCTGCATTTCGGTCAGTTTCATGGAAGATCATCCTTTCAATCTAAGATTCGCATAGGTGTTATCACTGATTTTCTGCAACGACACGACCCTTTTTGATGACGGTCTTGACCAGGTTGTTTCCATAACGATAGAAAATAAAGTCAAGGTTGTCCGCATCCCAAATCAGCAGGTCTGCCTGTTTGCCTGCTTCGACGGTGCCGACGGTGTCAGCGCGTCCGATGGCAGCCGCAGCGTTCAGGGTGGCGGCGGTCAGCACCTGCTCCGGGGTCAAACGGTAGCGGTAGCAGGCGATGTTCATAGCCAGCTGCAACGAAAGGTTCGGGGTCGAGCCCGGGTTGAAGTCACTGGCAACAGCGACCGGAACACCGGCTTCTACCATCTGCTTGGCAGGAGCGAAGGTTGCACCCAGATAGAAGGAGGTTGCCGGCAGCAGACAGGCAATGGTCTTGCCTTTTGCCATCGACTGGATTCCTTCCTCCGGACAGACAATCAGATGCTCGGCAGAGACGGCGCCGATTTCGCCTGCCAGCTGAGAGCCGCCGATGGGGTCGATTTCATCCGCATGGATTTTGGCGCCCAGTCCCAGCTTCTGTGCTGCGGTGAGCAGGCGTCTGGATTCCTCCGGAGTAAAGACGCCGGTTTCGCAGAATACATCGCAGAACTCGGCGAGCTTGTGCTCGGCAACATAAGGGAGCATCTTGTCGATGATGAGGGAGAGGTAGCCCTCGCGGTCATTCTTGTATTCCTCCGGCAGAGCATGAGCTGCCATAAAGGTGGAGACCAGCTCGACCGGCTGGGTCTCGTTCAGCTGACGGGTGACCTCGAGCTGTTTGAGCTCGTTGTCAAAATCCAGTCCGTAGCCGCTCTTTGCCTCGCAGGTGGTGGTTCCCAGAGCCAGCATGGAGGACAGGGATTTTGCGGTTTTTTCCATCAGCTCTTCCTTGCTGGCAGCGCGTGTGCTGCGTACTGTGGAAAGGATGCCGCCGCCCTGTGCCAGAATGTCCAGATAGGGCACACCGTGCAACTTGAGCGCAAGCTCGTGCTCGCGCCATCCGCCAAAGACCAGATGGGTGTGAGCATCGACAAGACCGGCAGTAACCAGCTTGCCCTGAGCGTCGATGACCTGCTCGCTGTCGGACAGCAGCTGGGTAGGGACTTTGCCCTGACCAACGGCGCTGATGCGCTCGCCGTCGACTGCGATATAAGCGTTTTGCAGGGTGAGGATGTCACCTTGCTGCTCGCCGCCCTTGGCAGCACAGCCGCAGGCGGTCGCAAGCATTCCGATATTGTGAATCAAAAGGGAAGGCATAATAGGGGTCTCCTTTTCTGTATCTTACAGGAGATGTTTTTCCATGACCTGATTGTCTTTGTCAAAGTTTTCCAGCTTGAGGTAGTATTCTGCGGTTTCTACCAGAGCGTCCATTGGAACGATACCGATCAGCTCAGAGCCGATGATATGTACGCCGTAGCGTTCTGCCTCGAAGCGAACAGTTTCATAAACGCGGTAGATTGGGGTCTTGGTGTAGTTGGTCATGTTGATGGAGACCTGAGCGGTGTTTCTCTCCTCGAGCATAACACCGATGGATTTTACCCATCTCATGCCGCCGGAGGATTCACGGATGGTTTTTGCGATTTTGTTGGCAATCTCAACATCAGAGGTGGAAAGGTTGATGTTGAATGCAACCAGTGGGAAGCGAGCGCCGACTGCAACGATACCGGCAGTTGGGTGGATTTCGTGATTGCCGTAGTCCGGGTACCACTGTGGGTCCTTGAGTTTTTCCGGCATTGCTTCAAACTGGCCCTTGCGGATTGCAGCGAGGTTTCTTCTGTGAGGAGCGGTAGCAGACTCTTCGTACAGGGTGACAGGCATTCCCAGCTCTTCCCAGATTCTCTTAGCAACCTTTTTGGAAAGCTCGATACACTCTTCCATTGGAACGTCCTTAACAGGGGTGAACGGGATAACGTCAACTGCGCCCATGCGAGGATGTTCGCCCTGATGCTTGGTCATATCGATTTTTTCAACGCAAGCTTTTGCGAACTGGAAGGCAGCTTCTGCCATCTGGTCCGGGTCACCAACGATGGTGAACACGCTACGGTTATGGTTTTCATCCGAGGAGTAATCCATCAGCGCAACGCCCGGAACCTTGCGGACAGCGTCAGCGATGTATTCGATGACCTCTTTGTTTCTGCCTTCAGAACAGTTTGGTACACATTCAATAATTCTTGCCATAGGAATCAGACTCCTTTAATAGAAAATTTTGGCCTATTTGGTTGAATGGATTTTTCAGAAACGGGGCCGGCAGAAGCCAGCCCTGTTTTGTTGTGATTTTTTGGAGGGCTCAGCCGGTGTAATGACTGGCTGTCATCCTCTACTTGCCCTGCCGCGAGAGCGTCAAGTTGCAGGTTTACGCTTAGCCAACAACGCGAACAGCCTGCAAGCTCAGCTTGCCCTGCCGCGAGAGCGTCAGGTTGCAAGTTCGCACTTAGCCAACAACGCGAACAGCCTGCAAGCTCAGCTTGCCGCGAAATGGGTGCAGGCTCAGATTGCTCTGCCTGAAAACTTCCCACTGGGAACTTTTCAGGGGAAGGCTCAGTGGTTGGCTTTGGCTCTTGAGAACCTTTCCTCTTGCAGAAAGGTTCTCAAACTCTCCCAAGAGCGCCTAAAGGAAAAGGTGTTCCGCCCTCTGCGGAGGTCGGCCAAAGGCATTGCCTTTGAAAACCACCACCTTTTGAA
>URFD01000146.1 GCA_900547015.1 uncultured Oscillospiraceae bacterium
AACTAAGGCAATTTATGTCATCACTACTGTTTAGAAACCCTGTTTTTGTACATCTGTCAAATTATATTATTGATACACAATACAAAAACGATCCGCAGCATATTAAACATGTAAAGGACATTTTTCCTGATGTACCGCAAAATGTTTACCTGTCCATGCTGGCAAACGAGTTTTTGAAGGTAAACATTGCTCCGGATGTTGGCTTGTTTCCTCGGGCTTTGGCTGAGACAATGAAGGAATCGCAACTGTGTATTTTTAAAGCCAAAGGTTCCGTATTTGTTACAAGCGATATGCCGGTAGTCAATATTTACGGTGAAAAAGATGGTATAGAATATGACTTGCTTGGTATGCCAATTACGCCAGAATTATTTTTGGCGTTTGTCGATACTGTTCAGCGCGTTCCCAGAATAATCATAATTGATGACAACAGTGTAAAGCGCATGAACAGCAAGCAGATAAATAAAGATCTGTTAATTTCTAACCGTATAGACTTATTATCGTATATTGATTTTTCAATAGATGCCGAAAAAGAAGATGATGAACAGGTTTACCAACTACTTCATACAGATAAGGAAACCGCGTTGAAACAATATGAGGACATGATGAGTTCAAAAGAAATAAAATACTGGAGATGATGTGATGACTAACTTCTCCTTTCTCAAAGCCAAAACTGAATATGCCCTCTTCGCCCCCGCCTGCATGGAAGCTGAGAAAATTTATGTTTCTGCTCCTGCCATGTGTGCAGTAGGCTGCCGTAAGGCATTGGAGCTGGCAGTAAAATGGGTATATGCAGCGGACAAGTCCATGAAAATGCCCTACAAAGACAATCTGCAATCCCTCATTCACGAGCCAACTTTCCGCTTCGCTGTGGACTCCGACACTTGGGGCAAGATGCCTTTTATCATCAAGTTGGGCAATCTGGCGGTACATACCGAGCGCAGCGTTCAGCCAAGTGATGCGCTTGCTTCTCTGCGCGGTCTGTTTGAGTTTGTGCAGTGGATCGACTATTGCTATGGCGCGGACTATCAGGAGCGCACCTTCGACGAGAATCTTGTCCCCACCGGAAAGGTGGCGGTGGACACCCGGAAAATCAAGGAACAGGAAAGTCTGCTGGACCAGAAAGATGCCGAGATCGAGGCGCTGCGCAAGCAAATCGAGCAGATGTCCACCCGATACACCGCCGAAAAGGAGCAGCATCAGAAGGAACGCACCTTCCAGCCGGAGGACCTCTCGGAATTCAAGACCCGCAAAATCTACATCGACGTGGACCTCAAACTGATGGGCTGGAAGTTCACCGGCCCAGATGCTGATGTACAGGAGGAGTATCGTGTGGAGGATATGGCCGGGATGCCAGGTCAGCCTGGCTTCTGCGACTATGTGCTGTTTGGAAAGGACGGCCTGCCCCTGGCGGTGGTGGAAGCCAAGCGCACCAGCAAGGACCCAAACATTGGACGCAAACAAGCGGTTTTGTATGCGGATTGTCTGGAACGGAAATTTGGCCGCCGCCCCATGATGTTCACCACCAATGGCTTTGAAACCTACTTCTGGGATGACCAGACCGCCCCGCAACGGAAGGTCAGTGGCATTTTCAGCAAGGATGACCTGCAAAAGCTGATGAACCGGCGCACCGAGCGGATGGATTTGATGGGCGTTTCCATTGATGACAAAATCACTGACCGGTATTACCAGAAGGAAGCCATCCGGGCGGTGTGCGAACAGATTACGCAGGGGTTCCGCAAGCATCTGCTGGTGATGGCCACCGGCACCGGCAAAACCAGAACCGCGTCCAGCCTGACCGATGTGCTCAGCCGAGGCAAATGGGTGACCAACATTCTGTTTCTGGCCGACCGCACCGCGCTGGTGAAGCAGGCAAAGGACGATTTCAAGAACTATCTGCCGGATATGTCCCTGTGCAACCTCTGCTCCAACAAGGACGACCGGAACGCCCGCATTGTGTTCTCCACCTATCCGACCATCCTCAACGCCATTGATGACACCAAGTCCAAGGACGGGCGGCAGCTGTTTACTCCGGCGCACTTCGACCTGATTATCATTGACGAAAGCCACCGGAGCATCTTCAAAAAGTACCGGGCCATCTTTGAATATTTTGACGCCTTCATGGTGGGTCTGACCGCCACGCCGAAGACCGATGTGGATCGGAACACCTACGACTTTTTCGAGATGGAACACGGCGTGCCCACCTATGCCTATGATTATGAAACGGCGGTGCAACAGGACCATGTGCTGGTTCCCTATTACAACTACGAGGTCAAGACCCGTTTTCTGGAAGAAGGCATCTCCTATGATGATTTGTCCGAAGAGGACAAAGAGCGATATGAGGATGATTTCATCGAAGACGGTCAGTTGCCAGACTTTATCCCCTCTGCTGCCCTCAATAAATTTGTGTTCAACGAAACCACCGTGGACATCGTACTGCAAGACCTGATGGACCGGGGGATCAAGGTGGCGGGCGGCGACCGTCTGGGGAAAACAATCCTGTTTGCCCAGAACAAACGCCACGCGGAGTTTATTCTGGAGCGGTTCAATAAGCTGTACCCCCAGTACCGGGGCAGCTTCGCCCAGCGGGTCATTTGCGACGACGCCTATGCCCAGACCATCATTGATGATTTCAAGCAGCCGGAAAAAGAACCGCACATTGCCGTATCGGTGGACATGATGGACACCGGCATCGACGTGCCGGAATGCGTCAATCTGGTGTTTTTCAAAAAGGTTCGGTCAAAGTCAAAGTTCTGGCAGATGATTGGCCGCGGCACCCGGCTATGCAAAGGGCTGGCCTGCGTGGACCAGATTGACGGAACCTATACCGACAAGCGGCGCTTTCTGATTTTTGACTACTGCGGCAACTTCGAATACTTCCGGCAGCACAAAGAAGGCTACGAAACCAGAGAAACCAAAACGCTGTCGGAAAACATCTTCGGCAAACAAATCAAAATCGCCATGGCGCTGCAGGAAAACACCTTTGCCGGTGAGGATTATCAGGCATGGCGCAAGGAGATTGTCAACACCTGTCACAAGCAGGTGATGGCGCTCAACTCAGACCTGATTGCCGTAAAATTGCGGATGCAGTATGTGGAGAAATATAAAAAGCCGGAAGCCTTCGTGTCCATAAGCGAAGGTGACAAGGGCGAGTTGCTCACACAGATTGCACCTCTGGTACGCTCAGACGAGGCTGACGAGTTTGCAAAGCGGTTTGATAATTTCATGTATGGCCTAATTCTGGCACACATCGAGCAGATGCCCGCTTTCCAGTATGCAAAAAAGCAACTGTGCGACACCGCTTCCCTACTGGAGCGTAAGGCCAGCATTCCGCAGATCAAGGCAAAGTTGCCCATGCTTCAGGAGATTCACACCGATGCATTTTGGGACGCGAATGATATTTTGCTGTTTGAGCAGGTTCGGAAGGAGCTGCGGGAGCTGATTCGATTTTTAGATGAAGGTGGCGGAGCACAGAGGCAGATTGTCACCAAGCTGACTGACCCGATTATTGACAGTCAGGAGGGCGTCCAACTGGAAGCTGCCTATGACTTTGAAGACTACCGTGCCAAGGTCAATCGCTATGTAAACGAGCATGGGAATACGCTGGCCATATATAAGCTGACCCATAATATTCCGCTGGCTATGGGCGATTATCAGGAACTGGAGCGGGTGCTAACTAGCGAATAGATCGGAAGAGCGTCGTGTAGGGAAAGAGTGTAGATCTCGGTGGTCGCCGTATCATTAAAAAAAAAAAAAA
>URFD01000147.1 GCA_900547015.1 uncultured Oscillospiraceae bacterium
CATCGGCTACGGCCTGGCAAAGGCATTCGCAAACGAGGGCTGCAATCTGGTTATCACCGGAAGAACCGAATCTCGTCTGCTGGAGGCACAGAAAAATCTGGAGGAGCAGTACCATGTTCAGGTTCTGCCAATCGTGGCAGACGGCGCAGACGAAGAAGCCATCGCCGGTGTTGTTGCAAAAGCTGTCGAGAAATTCGGCCGCATCGATACTCTGGTCAACAACGCACAGGCTTCCAAATCCGGCACCATGCTGGTAGACCACACCAAAGAGGATTTTGACCTTGCCATCTACTCCGGCTTGTACGCTACCTTCTTCTATATGCGTTCCTGCTATCCTTACCTGAAGGAGAGCAAAGGCTCGGTTATCAACTTCGCTTCCGGAGCCGGTCTGTTCGGCAAGCTGGGTCAGTCCTCCTATGCCGCAGCCAAAGAAGGCATCCGTGGTCTGTCCCGTGTTGCAGCCTCTGAGTGGGGCCCGGACGGCATCCGCGTCAATGTCATCTGCCCACTGGCAATGACCGAGAGCTTGGAGCAGTGGAGAGACGCTTATCCAGAGCTGTATGCGAAAACCATTCAGGGTATTCCGCTCGGCAGATTTGCTGACGCTGAAAAGGACATCGGTCGTGTCTGCGTTTTCCTCGCTTCGGAGGACGGCTCCTATGTCACCGGCGAAAGCATCACCCTTCAGGGTGGCAGCGGCCTGCGCCCATAATTAAACAAGTTGCGTAAAAAAAGCTCCGCCGTGGCGGAGCTTTTTTGATTGCATATTATTTTAAGAAAACCTCGATGACCGGAACTAAGCAGTTCGGCTTTACATGAGGCAGATAGAAGAACGCTGCGGTTTCATCGTCCTCCTGCTTGTCGTCGCTGAGCAGTTCGACCCTGCCCTCGGTGAATTTTACCTCACTGCCGTCGTGCAGGAACTGGGCATACTCGACCTTTCCAGCCAGACCCTCCACCTTCATGTTATCGAACGGATAAGCGAACAGGTGGATATACAGGCGCTTGCCGTCCTCGCTCTGGGTCAGGCGGCAGTCGGTCGGTGTTTTAAATTCCGGCTCTGCCTTGGTGCAGCCATAGATCGAGCGGCTGTTATACTTCATCCAGTCGGCATAAACCTTCAGGGCATCCTCGGCACGGTGGTCCAGATAGCCGCGTGCGGTCGGGCCGACATTCATGATGAGGTTGCCGCCGTTGGAAACGGTGCTGATGAGCATTCGAATCAGCATCTCCGGAGACTTCCAAGTGTACTCATCGCGGTAGTAGCCCCAAGAGCCGGACAGGGTCTGGCAGGCTTCCCAGACAACCAGCTCGCCGGTCTTAGGATGGCGGAACCAATCGGTCGGCTGGAACTGCTCCGGGGTCCACAGGTCCTGCTCGATTTCGGTGCGGTTATCGATGATGATTTCCGGCTGGATGCTTCTTGCCAGAGTAATCAGATCCTCGGACTCCCAATCATCCTTGCCCTTGCCGCCCAGCCATGCCTTGTCGCCTTCGCCGTGGCGCTGGCTGTAGGAGAAGTCGAACCACATGATGTCGATTTTGCCGTAGTTGGTCAGCAGCTCACGGACCTGATTTCGCATATATTCCGCATAACGGTGCATATCGCGGCCTTCGTTCTGCTGGCGGGCATCCGGGTCATCGCGGCGCGGATGGTTGACATCGATGGTAAAGTCCGGGTGATGCCAGTCAATCAGCGAATAGTACAGGCCGATGCGGATTCCCTCGGCACGGAAGGCATCCACAAACTCCTTGAGCAAATCTCTGCCCGCAGGGGTATTGGTGCATTTGTAGTCGGTGTACTGGCTGTCGAACAGGCAGAAGCCCTCGTGGTGCTTGGTGGTAAAGACCACATACTTCATGCCGGCGGCCTTTGCCTGACGCGCCCACTCTCTTGGGTCATACAGGTCCGGGTCAAAGTGCTTGAAGTAAAGGTCATATTTTTCTTCCGGTGTTCTCTCTCTTGTTTTCATCCACTCGTGGCGAGCTGCCATCGAATACAGTCCCCAGTGGACAAACATACCAAAGCGGTCATGGGTAAACCATGCGGTATTTCCGGGTGTCTTTTTGGTTACATAGCTTGACATCAAAAAGTCCTCCTTACATTTTCTCAATCTAATTTGTTTGAAAAGCGCCGCCGTTGCCCCACCGGAAATGTCCCTGCGGGAACAGCGCCTTCATTCCTTCTTCAAAGTGCAGCTTGCAGATGCCCAAATCCACAAGGTCAAAGGGATAATCGTCCGGCACAGAAGCTGTGATCGTTTCCCCGTAAAAGGAGAACACCACCTTTTGGGTATTTTTTGCCGTAGGCGCCAGCTGCACCAGCTGCATGGCAGCTGTCTCCTCCTCGGTCAGGGGGCGGTCTGCCCGTATCATCTCTTCCAGAGCTTTAGTGCTGCGGTGGGTCACCCCACGAATCACCTTTTCCTTGACCGTCAGAGCCGACACATTTCCAATCGGAACGACGCAAACAATTTCTTCTTCGGGAGCGACAGCAAAGACAGCAGAGCGTTGGTCGAAGGTTCCGCCGACCCAACAGCTGCCCAAGCCCAGCTCCTGTGCAATCAAAATCAGCCGTTCTCCATAGTAGCCGACCTTTTCCTTCAGCGCCGGAAGCCGGCGGTCGCCCTTGAGCACCAGCATGGAACGAACCCCGTGGAACATTCCATAGCTTTTAACGCCCTCGAAGGCACTGCTGCCGTCCTCGAGGTATTGGATGGTCAAGCCGCTCTGCTCGTTGGCAAGCGCAATCTGTTTCTTGAGCCGCTCCAGCGTTTCCGCCGCAATCGGGGTATTCCGAAAGCTGCGGCGGGAGGTTCTTTGTTCGATTGCGTGAATATAGTCCATGACCCTCTCCCTTTGTCAGTCAAGATTCGTTGGAGTGCAGCTATCCCAGCGGGACAACCTTTTGGAACAGCGCCTGATAGCGCGGCGGGATTGCCTTATCCAGATGGTAGCAGCCGAAGAACCACTGGCGGAACTGCACCTTGTCCACCACCTCGTCAAAGAAGTGGGTCATCAGATTGGAGCGTTCTCCCTCCAGACCGATGAATTTCCGAACAATCGTGTTGCACTCGTGGGTGACGATGCAGTCCACTGCATTGTCCTGTGCCAGCAGAGCCGCACGCGCGTCGGCAATTTCCTCCTCGGTCGGCAGCTCCTGCGCCCACCAAGTTCCGTCCTCGGCGCGCAAATCCATCTCGGCACTTTCTCCTCCACCGAATGTAAAAATCTTTTTCCCCTCTATGGTAAATACCTGTCCCCGCATCAAGTGGAGCAGCGAGCCGGAAATGCGGTGTACCTGACCGCCGTTCCATTCCTCCTGCGGGTACTGCTCCAGCAGGTCCAGGTTGTCATGTGTCCCTTCGATAAACAAAATCTGGTATCGGCTTCTGCCCAGCTTTTTCAGAACCGCTTTTTCCTTTTTGGAGCCGTCCCAGATAAAACCGAAATCCCCGCATACAATCAGCGTATCTCCCTTTTTCAGCCTTTTGAGCTCCTTTGCCTTCAGGCGGTCCAGGTCGCCGTGCAGGTCTCCCGTCAGATAGATCATGCGTTTCCCTCCTTGTATCTATTTTATTTCTGTAATTTAATTATGTCAATAGTTATTGTTTATTATTTTATCTACGGTAGATATTTCGATATATCTATTAAATCACCTTTTTATTTTCGCAAGAACTTCTTAAGAAATT
>URFD01000148.1 GCA_900547015.1 uncultured Oscillospiraceae bacterium
GGGTTCCCCTTTTGTTGGGAGGGTCAAAATTTAATCGGGAGGATGAACGATATGGAAAAAACCAAAGGCGAGCAGCTCCAGGAAGAATTGATGATGAAGATGGTCAACGGTACCACCCGTCTGTCTGACGAGGAAATCGATAAAGCATACGATTATGCTGAAGGCTACAAGAAATATATGGATGCAGCCAAAATCGAGATGGAAGCAGTCAGAGAAGCCATCAGACAGCTCAAAGAAAACGGCTACGAGGAATTCCAGCCAGGCAAAAAATATCAGCCAGGCGAAAGATTCTACTACAACAACCGTGGCAAATCTCTGATTTTCGGTACTATGGGTACCCGTCCAATCGAAAAGGGCGTAAAGATTCTGGCAGCTCATGTTGATTCCCCAAGACTCGACCTGAAACCAAGCCCACTGTTTGAAGAGGCTGAGCTGGGCTACTTCAGACCACACTACTACGGCGGCATCAAGAAATATCAGTGGCCAACCATTCCTCTGGCTCTGCACGGCGACGTTTACAAGAAAGACGGCTCTGTAGTCAGCATCACCATCGGTGAGGACGAAGGCGACCCAATCTTCTGCGTAACCGACCTGCTGCCACATCTCTCTTCTACTCAGAGACAGCAGACTCTGGCTGAGGCATTCAAGGGCGAATCCCTGAATATCCTCATCGGTTCCAGACAGTTCAAGGATGAGAAAGCTTCTGAAAAAGTAAAACTCAACCTGATGAAACTCTTCAACGAGAAATACGGCATCACCGAGAGAGATTTCCTCGGCGCTGAGCTGAGCGTTGTTCCTGCTCTCAAAGCAAGAGACCTCGGTCTGGACAGAAGCATGATCGGTGCATACGGCCATGACGACCGTGTTTGCTCCTACACCGAGATGACCGCTGAGATTGCAAACACCAATCCAGAGTGGACCTCCGTTGTTATCTTCGCAGATAAAGAAGAAGTTGGTTCCGACGGCAACACCGGTATGCACTCCAGATTCCTCGAGTACTTCCTGGCTGATCTGGCAGAGCCATTCGGCGTTCCGGTAAGACGCGTTCTGAGCCACTCCAAGTGTCTGTCTGCTGACGTAAGCGCTGCTTTCGACCCAGCATTCGCTGATGCTTATGAGAAACAGAACTCCTCCTTCCTGAACTACGGCGTATGTGTTGTAAAATACACCGGTGCAGGCGGCAAGAGCGGCACCAACGACTGTAACGCAAAATTCACCAGCAAGGTATGCTCCATCCTCGACAACGCTGATGTTGTATGGCAGTTTGGCGAGCTGGGTAAAGTTGACCAGGGCGGCGGCGGCACAGTTGCAAAATTCATCTCTGCACTGGATGTTGACACCATCGACATCGGTGTTCCGGTTCTGTGTATGCACGCACCAATGGAAATCATCTCCAAGGTTGACCTGTACGAAACCCATCGTGGCTTCTACGAGTTCCTCGTTGCAAAAATGGACTAATTCCAAAGCACAAAAAAGCTTCCGACATGATGTCGGAAGCTTTTTTTATGCTTATTTTTTTCTGTCAGCGGAAGGCTTACATCAGCCAGCCGAAGTAGAGAACGAAGATGACAACCAGCGCCCAGATGATAGGGCTGATTTTTTTGGCTTTGCCGGTTGCAATCATAGCGACCAGATAAGCGATGAAGCCCAGCGCGATACCGTTGGAAATCGAGTAGGTCAGAATCATCGAAATTACGGTAACGAAGCCAGCGGTGGAATAAACGATGTCGTCCCAGTCAACGCCGCCCAGCTGCTGTGCCATCAGGATACCAACAACAACCAGAGCAGGAGCGGTAACCTGATTGGTAACGGTGCTCAGGACGATTGGGGAGATGAAGATGGACAGGAAGAACAGGATACCGGTGGTGCAGGAGGTCAGGCCGGTTCTGCCGCCAACCTCAACGCCGGAGGTGGATTCTACGAAGGAGGTAACGGTGGAAGTACCCAGAGCAGCACCTGCAACGGTACCGATTGCGTCGGCCAGCAGTGCTTTTTCTGCGTTTTCCAGCTCGCCCTTTTCGTTGACCAGACCGATGCGGTTGCCGATTGCAACCAGAGTGCCTGCGGTATCAAAGAAGTCAACAAACAGGAAGGAGAAGATGATGACGAAAGCGTTGCCCGGGTCGGAGAACAGCTCTGCAAAGCCGTTGACAAATGCGCCGGCAGCCTGCATAGAGAAGTCGTTGGTGATATACCGCTCCGGCAGGGCAGGCATACCAGGAGTGCCGGTGATGGCTCCCACGATAACGCCGATGATTGCGGTGATTACCATACCGATGAATACGCCGGCAGGAACCTTTTTGGCAACCAGTGCGATGGTGATGAGGATACCGAAGATTGTCAGCAGAACCAGAGGAGAGCTCAGGTCGCCCAGAGAAACGAAGGTTGCCTCGCTGGAAACGATGATGCCGGAGTTCTTCAGACCAACGAAGGCGATGAAGAAGCCGATGCCGGCGCCGATTGCCAGCTTGAGCTGAACCGGGATTGCGTTGATGATGATTTTACGGATGCCGGTAACCGAGATGACCAGGAAGATCAGACCAGAAACGAAAACTGCTGCCAGAGCAGCCTGCCAGGAATGACCCATGCCCAGAACCACGGTGTAGGAGAACAGTGCGTTGACGCCCATGCCGGGAGCCAGAGCAACCGGGTAGTTTGCCAGGATGCCCATCAGGATGGAAGCGAAGCCGGCAGATACGGCAGTTGCCATAAACACTGCGTGCGGGTCCATACCGGAGTCACCCAGTACGGCCGGGTTTACGCCCAGAATGTAAGCCATTGCCAAGAAGGTTGTGATACCGGCGATGACTTCTGTCCGGACGTTTGTTTTTTTGTCGCTGAGTTTGAACAGCTTTTCGAACATTGTTAACAACTCCTTTAAAGAAAGTACATAATTAATAATACTAATCTTTTGACATTATGTCAAGGATAAAGATTGCTGTCGAATCATGTTTTTTCTGTGAAGAAGTTTTTCCAACGCTTGCAACCCTCCCATGAGCAGAGGTATAATAAAATCAAAACAGGAAAATGGAAGAGAAGGTGAACACATGGAACAGATGATTGGCGAAAAATGGTGCAAGGTGGAAATCTATAATGAATACCTCAAAAAGATTCCAAGCCTGCTGACCCAAATCAACACGGTGGAGAAGATGCAGCAGAAGGCTAAAATCGAGCTGGAGATGCTCCAAAAGGAGCCGGAGGACACCAGCCGCCGTCAGTATCAGGCTCGGCTGCTGTCCACGCAGGAGCAGTGTGCAAAGCGGCTGACCGAGATGCAGGAGGAGCTGCGTCTGGTGCAGGCGCTCAAGGAGCAGCTGGAAGAGGAGCTGGACTTTTTGCGCTCCAAATAAGCGGGACGAAAAACCGAAGCAAACAAAAAAGCGGATACCATTCGGTATCCGCTTTTAGACATTCTAAAAAAGAATTATCTTTCTTCTTTCATTTTAGCGAAGCACTCGCTGCAGTATACTGGGCGATCTTCTCTTGGTCTGAAAGGAACTTTTGCTTCTTTGCCGCAGCCAGCGCAAACAGCAGTGAACATTTCTCTGTCAGCTTTTTTGTCAGCTTTGCGAGCGTCTCTGCAAGCTTTGCATCTCTGTGGCTCGTTCTGGAAGCCTTTTTCTGCGTAGAATTCCTGCTCAC
>URFD01000149.1 GCA_900547015.1 uncultured Oscillospiraceae bacterium
GTTTTTTTGTCGCTCTGCAGCCGGGCAAGATCATGCACAGAAGCTATGTAAATTATAGCCATATTATATTTTATTTTCATGAAAAAGTATTGTACAATACAAAACAGGGAACTTATCAACTGAGGAGGGTGTGAACCATGGGGAAAACAAGTGTTCTCCAAAAGAAACAGGGCGGCTTTGACAAGAGCCTGCTTGGACTGATTATGCCATTGGCGTGGCCGACGATTTTGCAGGAAGCGCTGCAAACGGTCGTGCAGTTTATCGACTCGGCGATGGTCGGCCGATTGAGTGCGACAGCATCGGCTTCTGTCGGCTTGACACAGACGGTCACATGGCTGCTGGGCGGATTGTTTTCCGCAGCCGGAGTTGGATTTTTGGCAGTGATTTCCAGAGCAATCGGCTCCGGAGATTATGAGCGTGCGAAGAAAGCATCCGGTCAGTCGGTTCTGGTCACCATTGCGATGGGAATTGTCATCGGGATTCTGGGAATCGGGCTGAGCTTCGTTCTGCCGACTTGGCTGGGCGGTGCGCCGGAAATCCGCCGCGATGCGACCATCTACTTTTTGATTATCAACATCCCGATGATCTTCCGTTCGGCGATTACGTTGTTTGGAGCGGTTCTGCGTGCCACCGGCGATATGCGCCATCCAATGCTGGTCAATGCGCTGATGAACGGAATCAACATTGTGCTCAACTTCCTGTTGATTTATCCGACCAGACAGATTACGCTGTTTGGATTTGATTTCATGATGTATGGTGCAGGAATGGGCGTTGCCGGTGCAGCGACTGCGAGCGCAATCTCGTATGTCGTCGGCGGTGTACTGATGACCCTCCTGCTGATTAAGAGCGACCGCGGCATTTCTCCAAGACGGGAGCATCTGAAACCGGACCGCGAAATTCTCCACAAGTGTATCCAAATCAGCCTGCCGAATGCGGGCGAGAGAACTGTTGTCTGCCTGGGAAGCACCGTCTTTACTGCGATGGTCGCAAGCCTTGGAACCGTTTCTCTGGCAGCACACTCGATTGCGATTACAGCAGAGAGCGCCTTCTATATCCCGGGCTATGGCTTCCAGGCAGCGGCTACAACTCTGGCAGGCTTGACTCTGGGCGAAGGGGACGAGGATAAGCTGGACCGCATCAGCGCAACGATGGTGGGCATCACCGTGTTCTGTATGCTGGTTTCCGGATTCCTGCTCTTCCTGTTCCCGGGTGCGATGATGCATCTGTTTACCAACGACCCCGAGGTTATCCGTCAGGGAGCTGCCGCACTGAGAATCGTTTCGGTCAGCGAGCCGTTCTTTGCGGTCACCCTGTCGCTGGAGGGCATCTTCAACGGCGTGGGCGATACCAAGGTTCCGTTTATCATCTCGCTGTGCAGTATGTGGGGCGTCAGAATCCTGTTCACCTTTATCTGTGTCAAGCTGCTGGGAATGGGCTTGTCCGCAGTATGGATGTGCATGATTGCGGATGTCATTGTCCGTGCAGTCTGTATGTATACCCGGTACCGCACCGAAAAGTGGAAGCACGCTGCTTTTGAGGAGGCAGAGACTCAGGCATAAAGCGGGTTTGAAAAGGAGAATGATGGCATGAGAACAATCATCTGGTTTCTTTATTTCTGGCTGTATCTGATTGCGGTGCTGCCGGAATATCGAAAGGTTAAGAAGCTGGAGCAGGAAGGTCGCATCGCAGAGCATGACGAGCGGGTGCGCCGCGCGGTAGGCAGATGGGCAAACAGCCTGCTGCGTCTGGCAGGAGCCAAAATCACAACAGAAGGCAAAGAAAATATTCCACAGGGGCCGGTGGTGTTTGTGGGAAACCATCAGGGCTATTTTGACATCCCGCTGATGATTACACAGCTGGATAAGCCCAACCCCCTGATTGCCAAAAAGGAAATCCAGAAAATCCCGATGATTCGTTCCTGGATGGAGCAACTGCGCTGCATCTTTCTGGACCGCGAGGACCCCAGACAGTCGATGGACAGCCTGAAGCAAGCGCAGGAGCTGCTCAAACAGGGCTACTCGGTGGTGATTTTCCCAGAGGGAACCCGCAACAACGGAAAGGAGCTGGGCGAGTTTAAAGCCGGCGCCATCCGGATTGCAACCCGTACCGGCGTGCCAATCGTGCCGGTCTGCATCGAGGGAAGCTGCCGCCTGATGGGCAAGGGCAGTCTCTGGATTCATCCGGCAAAGGTTACAATTAAAATCCTGCCGGCAGTCCAGACAGAAGGATTGTCCCGAGAGCAGATTAAGGCTCTGCCGGAGCAGCTGCGGGAGCAGATTGATACCCAGCTGCGTACAATGCGAAACGAATAGCAGGACGCTTGCCTGCGAAACAAAGAATGGAGGACAAGAAAATATGAAGTGGATGATTGCTTCGGACCTGCATGGGTCCGCATACTGGTGTGAAAAGCTGCTGGAGCGCTACCGCGAGGAAAAGGCAGGAAAGCTGTTGATGCTGGGAGATATTCTGTATCACGGCCCACGCAACGACCTGCCGAAGGACTACGCTCCGAAAAAGGTCATCGAAATGCTTAATGGGATGAAGGAGGAGCTGCTGTGCATCCGCGGAAACTGCGACTGCGAAGTAGACCAGATGGTATTGCAGTTCCCGATTCTGGCAGACTATGCGGCCTTCTGGCTGGATGAGCGGATGGTGTGGGCAACCCACGGCCATGTGTTCAACACATCCAACTGCCCGAAGATGAAAAAAGGAGACATCCTCCTGCACGGCCACACCCATATCCCGGCGGCTGAGGAGTTTGGGGACGGCTATTATTACATCAATCCGGGCTCTCTCTCGATTCCAAAGGAAAACAGCCAGAACAGCTATCTGATTCTGGAGGATGGAACCTTTACCTGGAAAAATGTTGAGACCGGTGAGAGCATCCGCTCCTTCACCATCCGCTAGGAAAACAGCAAAAATACAAAAGCTCTGGTTTTTACGAGCTGAAAAAAAGGCGTACCGCATTTTTGCGGTACGCCTTTTTTGAAAGGAGCAATAAATTGTAATTGGTCGAAATTACTTTTTGATGAGTTCGCCAACCGATGCAGGAGTGCAGCCGGCAGCGTTGGATTCATCGGTGTCAACGTGCATGGTAGCATCGCAGCCTTCGCCGATTCTAACCTCTACATCATCAAAGATGAGGCTTCTGTCAGGAGAAGCAACCTTAACCATGATAACTTCGCCGTTTGCAACGTTTGCTTTTTCTGCTTCAGCAGCGCTGATGTGCAGATGACGTTTTGCAACGATGACGCCTTCGCTCAGCTCTACCTCACCAGCAGGGCCAACCAGTTTGCATGGAGCGCTGCCAGCCAGATCGCCGGACAGTCTAACAGGAGCGTTCAGACCCAGGCTTCTTGCGTCGGTAGCGGAAAGCTCTACCTGAGATTTGGAACGGAATGGGCCAAGGATGCTGACATTTGCCTGAGATTTTTTAGGACCAACAACGGTAACCTTCTCGTTGCTTGCAAACTGACCTTTGATGGACAGCTCTTTTTTCAGAGTCAACTGAGCATCTGCACCAAACAGAACAGCGAAGTCCTCAGCGGTCAGATGTACGTGTCTTGCAGAAGTTTCTACTGGAAAAGTATAGCTCATTTTTTCTTCCTCCTATGTAACAAAGCGGC
>URFD01000150.1 GCA_900547015.1 uncultured Oscillospiraceae bacterium
TGCCGCGAACGGCACTCTTAAAATGCTGGTCCAGCTGTTTTGAGGGTGCCTTTTCTCAATGGAACGATTCAACATTTGAGTAATAATAGAAAGGATCGTGTAATATGCAAGAATTGATTGTCAATCTTCTGCTGGTAATCTTGGTGGTAACAGCGGCTTGGCTTCTTCTGGTGGTGGGAAAACGCAAGGATGGCATGACCAAAAAACAGAAGAAAATGCTCAGCCGAATTTTGGCGGCATCGGCGATGCTGCTTGGCTTGCAGTTTCTTTCGGCAGAGCTGTTTGCGAAGATGGATGCTTTCCTGTTTCCGTCGGCAGGCCGCGTACTGCGCTTGGGGCTGTATCTGCTGAACTACGGCATCATCGGACACGATATTTTAAAGAAGGCATTTCAGGGAATCCGAAACCGCCGCATCTTTGATGAGAACTTCCTGATGGCGGTCGCAACGGTCGGAGCGCTGATTCTGGCGGTTTCCTCCGACGGGGATTATTTTGAGGCGATTGCGGTTATGCTGTTCTATCAGGTGGGTGAATGGTTCCAGAGCTATGCGGTCGGAAAGAGCCGCCGCAACATCAGCGAGCTGATGGATATTCGTCCTGACTATGCCAATATCGAAGTCGATGGCAAGCTGGAGCAGACAGACCCCGACGAGGTGCAGATTGGCAGTGTCATCGTGGTACAGCCGGGCGAAAAGGTTCCGATTGACGGCATCATTCTGGAGGGCAGCTCCAGCCTGAATACCAGCGCCCTGACCGGCGAGAGCGTCCCGCGGGAAGCAAAGGTCGGCGACGAAATCATCAGCGGCTGTATCAATATGACCGGTGTTCTCAAAATCAAGACAACAAAGGAATTTGGAGAATCCACCGTTTCCAAGATTCTGGACCTTGTGGAAAACGCAAGCTCAAAAAAATCGAAATCGGAAAACTTTATCTCCAAATTTGCAAAAATCTACACCCCGTTTGTCTGCTACAGTGCGCTGGCACTGGCAATCCTGCCGCCGCTGGTTCGGGTGCTCGGCATGGGCTTGGCGGCTGAGTGGGGAGTTTGGATCTACCGTGCGCTGACCTTCCTGATTATCAGCTGTCCGTGTGCGCTGGTCATCAGTATCCCGCTGAGCTTTTTTGCGGGAATTGGCGGAGCAAGCCAAGCAGGCGTTCTGGTCAAAGGCTCCAACTATCTGGAAACCCTCTCGAAAGTTAAGACCGTTGTCTTTGATAAAACCGGAACCCTGACCCAGGGCGTGTTCGAGGTCAATGACATCCATCACAACCAGATAGAGCGGGATAAGCTGATTGAATATGCGGCACTTGCCGAAAGCGCCTCCTCCCATCCAATCAGCAAGAGCCTGCAAAGGGCATACGGAAAGGAAATCGACCGCTCCCGTGTCAGCAATATTCAGGAAATCAGCGGAAACGGCGTGGTTGCAACGGTAGACGGCATCACCGTTGCGGCAGGCAACGACAAGCTGATGAAGCACCTGAATGTGGAGTATCGGGATTGCCACAGCACCGGCACGATTATCCACATGGCAATCGACGGCAAGTATGCGGGCCACATCGTAATCTCCGATATGATCAAGCCGCACGCGAAGGAAGCAATCGACCTGCTCAAAAAAGCAGGTGTGGAGAAAACGGTCATGCTCACCGGAGATGCCAAGAAGGTTGCCGATGGAGTGGCAGCCTCTTTGGGAATCGACCAGGTCTACAGCGAGCTGCTGCCGGGAGATAAGGTATCTCGGCTGGAGGAGCTGTTGAAGGAAAAACCGGGTAAATCCCAGCTGGCATTTGTCGGGGACGGCATCAACGATGCGCCGGTTCTGTCCCGTGCGGATATCGGAATTGCCATGGGTGCGATGGGCTCGGATGCCGCCATCGAAGCGGCGGACATCGTGCTGATGGACGACGACCCGGTCAAGATTGCTAAAGCGATTCGGATTTCAAGAAAATGTCTGGGCATCGTCTACCAGAATATTGTGCTGGCGCTGGGTGTCAAATTCCTGTGCCTGCTGCTGGGTGCCTTTGGCGAGGTCAATATGTATATGGCAATCTTCGCCGATGTGGGTGTTATGATTCTTGCGGTGCTCAATGCAATTCGCTGCCTGTTTGTTAAGAAACTGTAGCGCAATCAAAACCAAATCTTTCGGAATAAAAAAACAGTTGCTGCAATTTTTTTGCAGCAGCTGTTTTAGCATCTTGGGGTTAGCAGGAAAGGTCGTTATTTTTTTCCAGCCGTTTAAACAGACGGTTTAAAACCAGAATGGCTGCGGTTGCCAAAATCAGCTCCGCACAGAACTGGGCATAGGCAAGACCGTACAGGCCAACCGCCGCATTGAGGATAAAGAGTGCCGGAATTTCCAACACGATTTTTCGCAGGATGGCGAACAGAAGGGATTCTCTGCCCATGCCCACCGCCTGAAAGACGCCGACTGCCAGAAAATCGATGGACAAAAACGGCAGACCCAGACAGAAGCCGCGCATCAGATGGGTGCCGTATTCGATGATGGCTTCGTTTTTCATAAACAGCGAGACCCAGAATCCGGGAAAGAGGAAGAACAGCACCGCAACCGAGATGATGACGGTCAGAGCGGCCTTGCGGGAAAAGCTGACCGCGTGCTTCATGCGGGGGATATTTTCGCTGGAATAGTTGTAGCTGACCAGCGGCATAACACCTTGGGAGATTCCCTGCGAAACATACATCGGCACCATATAGATTTTCTGGCAGATGCCGATGGCGGCTACTGCGTCCGCTCCGTATGCGGAGGAGAAGTTGTTCAGAATCGTCATGCTGGTGACATTCAGCAGGTTCTGAATTGCAGCAGGGATGCCGACCGCACAGACACCGGAAACGATGTCCTTCTGGAGCGAGAACTTCTTCGGGTTGATGCAGACATAGGTGTGTCCGCGCTTGACGAAAATCAGAATGAGGAAGTACAGGCAAGCGACACAGTTGGAGATAAAGGTGGCAAATCCGGCGCCTCCTGCCCCCATGTCCAAGCCCCAAGGCAGGATGAAGAAGGGGTCGAGGATGATGTTCAGGATACATCCGCTCATTGTGCCGATGCTGGCGTGCATGGAAGCACCCTCTGAGCGCACCATGTATGCCATGACCACATTCAGGATAGCGGGGACTGCACCGCAGCTGACCGTCCAGAACAGGTAGGAGCGGGTGGCTTCGATGGTGGTCGGGTCTGCGCCGAGCATTTGCAGCAGCTGCGGCTGGAAAACCGTACACAGCAGCGAGAACAAAATGCCGCAGAAAACCGAGCAGTAGAAGCCGAAAGCGGAGCTTCGGGAAACGGTTTCGTAATCCTTGCGACCGAGCGCGCGGCTCATCATGCTGGAGCTGCCGACACCGAACAGGTTGTTGACCGCATTGAAGGCAAGCAGCACCGGAGCCGCCAGTGTGACGGCGGCGTTTTGAATCGGGTCATTGAGCATCCCGACCCAAAAGGTATCCGCCAGATTGTACAGCACCATGACCAGCGAGCTGAGAATAGTGGGAACTGCCAGTGTGGCGACTGCTTTGGGAATCGGCGTCTCTTCAAAGAGCAGGGTTCTGTCTTGCGGCAAGGAATATCATCTCCAGAAAAATCATTTCGCGCATCGGTTTTTCCGG
>URFD01000151.1 GCA_900547015.1 uncultured Oscillospiraceae bacterium
GAGCGACAGGTCGGAAAGCCCCATGCCCAACAGCTGTTACAGCTGCTGGAGGAGATTATCTCACTGTAATGGGTGAGAGCGTCTTCTCCCTCTATCGTGTAGATACACGCTTTCTTTGTTTGGAGGTTTTATTATGAATTTATCAGTTCACACCCTCTTCTTCAGTCCCAGCGGTGGCACTCAAAAAGCAGCTTCTCTGTTTGCCCATGCACTTTCTGCTCAGGTTCAGCCACATAGCCTCGAGCAGCCCGTCGCTCCATTTTCCTCTAACGACTTGGTCGTTGTCGCACTTCCTGTTTTCACCGGAAGAATCCCTGCCTATGCACGGGAAAAGCTGAAGGCAGTAAACGGCGGCGGCGCAAAGGCAATCCCCATGGTCGTATATGGCAACCGGGATTATGAGGATGCTCTGTTGGAGCTGCAAGACCTGCTGGTAGAGCTGGACTTTCAGCCTGTGGCCGCTGTTGCTGCCGTTGCACAACATTCCATGCTGCCGTCTCTGGCCGCTCACCGTCCTGATGAACAGGACGCTGCACAGCTGACCGAATTTGCCAAAAAGACGCTTGAAAAGCTGAACACACACAGCACCGCTCTTCCTGCTGTTCCCGGCAACCGTCCGTATCGGGAAGCTGAACCGACCCCGATTGTGCCTGCCACCAACGAAAGCTGCACACACTGCGGATTATGCGCTGCGCATTGTCCTGTTGGAGCAATCGACCCGGCAGAGCCCTCCCGTGTTGACCCGGCATGGTGCATCCTCTGTATGCGATGCGTCAATCTCTGCCCTGTGAAAGCAAAGGATTTGCCTTCTCCGGTTCGGGAAAATATCTCAAAATTCCTGTCTCAATTCCAATCGAACCGACGCCCAAATGAATTGTTCCTGTAACCTATACCAATCAAAAAAGTCTTGAAAACACAGAAAATCAGGATATAATAGGAATGAGCTCTGTCTTGGGCTTGCCCCTGCAACTCCTGCACAGAACGACTGGTCAGCCGAACACGACAGACCGTACCACAATGGAAGGATGGTTTTATTGAGCGACACCAAACATATCAAAATCAACATTCAAGGAATGACCTGTGCTGCCTGCTCCGCTTCGGTCGAGCGCGCACTGCGCCGTGCAGACGGGGTCGTTCAGGTCAATGTCAATCTGGCCACCAACAGCGCAACGGTGCTGTGCGACCCTTCGGTCTCCGAGGACTTGCTGGTTGACATCGTCAACAAAACCGGCTTCACCGGTTCTCTGGCCGATGCGGACGAAATCAGCGTCGCGATGACCCACACCATCCGCAAGAACAGGCTGGTCGTTGCGCTGGTCTGCGGGGCGGTGGTGCTGTATATCGGGATGTCCCATATGCTGCCGGTTCGTCTGCCTCTGCCCAGCATCATCGACGACCGCGTCAATCCCCTGAACTTTGCCCTGATTCAGTTAATCTTCACCATTCCGGTGCTGATTGCCGGACGAAACTTTTTTATCAACGGAAGCAAAAACCTTGTCAAGGGTCACCCGAACATGGACTCTCTGGTCATGATTGGCACCTCCACCGCCTTCCTGTACAGCCTGTACAACACTTGGCAGATTGTTCAAGGGAATCCGCACGGGGCGCACAACCTCTACTATGAGTCCGCAGCTGTCGTAGTTGCGCTGGTTCTGCTGGGAAAATTCCTGGAGGAAAACAGCAAGAACTCCGCCAAGAAAGCCATCAACTCTCTGGTTTCGATGATTCCGAACACCGCCCTGTTGCTCAAGGACGGACAAGAGGTGGAGGTTCCTGCCAAGACGGTTCGCCTGAAAAACATCGTCGTGGTGAAGCCGGGCTTCCGGATTCCGGTCGATGGCACTGTCATTTCCGGACAGGCTTCGGTGGATGAATCGATGCTGACCGGAGAAAGCCTGCCCGTCTACAAAGAAACCGGCTCCCATGTTTCCGGCGGAACCATCTGCAAGGACGGTATGCTGCAAATCGAGGCAACCGGCGTCGGCGGAAACACCGCCATCTCGCAGGTGCTCCGTCTGGTCACCGAGGCGCAGGAGCGCAAAGCACCAGCCGCACGGCTTGCCGACAAGATTTCCGGCATCTTTGTTCCTACCGTTGTTTCCATCGCAGCCATCACCTCGATTCTCTGGGCAATCTCCGGTCGGGAGCTTTCCTTTGTTTTAAATAACTTCGTCGCTGTTCTGGTTGTTGCCTGCCCCTGTGCGCTGGGCCTTGCCACCCCGATTGCGGTCATCGCCGGAACCGGACGAGGCGCAAATCTGGGCATCCTGTACCGCGGCGGAGATGTGGTAGAAACAGCCGCCGGTGTCAACACCGTTGTCTTTGACAAAACCGGAACCATCACCTACGGCAAACTCAAAACCGCCGCAGTTGTCCCGGTTTCCGGCGTCAGCGAGCAGGAGCTTTTGGCGCTCTGTGCCTGTGCGGAGTCCGGCTCCGAGCATCCGATTGCCGCCGCAGTATTGGCGCGGGTGCAGGAGGACGGCCTTGAGGTTGTCCGTCCGGAGCAGACCCAGACCGTTCCCGGACGCGGCATCATCGCACAGTCTGAGGGCAAAAAAATCACAGCCGGCACGATGGCTCTGATGGAGCTGGAACAGATCTCGATTCCCGAAGGCGCCGACACCAAGGTTCCCGAAGGCTGTACTGCCATCTATGTCGCTCTGGATTCCCAGTATCTAGGCATGATTGCCCTCTCTGACACCATCCGCCCCGATGCGAAAGAAGCGATTGCCCAGCTCAATTCCATGGGCATCGAAACGGTCATGATTACCGGAGACAACGAGGGCGCTGCTAACCTGATTGCACGGGAAGCCGGCATCTCCTCGGTCAAGGCTCAGGTTCTGCCGCAGGACAAGCACCGCGCGGTGGAGGAGCTTAAGAGCAGCGGTCGTGTTGTTGCGATGGTTGGAGACGGTATCAACGACGCTCCGGCGCTGGCAGGAGCCAATGTCGGCATCGCGCTTTCCTCCGGAACCGATGTCGCAGCGGAATCCTCCGGCATCATCCTGATGCGTGAGGACCTGCACGCGGTGGTAGATGCGCTGCGTCTTTCCCGCAAAACCATGCAAATCATCCGCCAGAATCTTTTCTGGGCATTTATCTACAACATGATTGGTATTCCAATCGCGGCCGGTCTTTTGGTTCTGTTCGGCGGCCCTGCCTTTTCTCCGGTCTTTGGCGGCGCGGCAATGGCATTTTCCTCCGTTTCGGTCGTCTCCAATTCCCTGCGGTTGACCCGCTACCAGCCAAATCAAAAATAACTTCTTGTCCGCAATCCCTCTCGGGATTCCTATTTGTCAGTATACAGGAGGTAATCTTATGGAAATCAAATTCAACACAGAAGGCATGGCCTGCTCGAAATGCGAGGCAAGAGTAGTAGCAAAGCTCTCTTCCCTCCCCGGCGTTGCATCGGTCACCGCTCATGCAGCGGATGGTTCCGTTGTCGTAACAGGAGAAAATCTCGATCGTGATGCACTGGTTCAGGCGATTGAAGACCTCGGCTTCGACGTGCTGTAAGCCTGCCCTGCTCCCTCATTCCTGCCCTGTGCAGAGGATGGGGGAGTTTTTTTATCCCGACCCTTCTGCTGAAAATCCACCTCC
>URFD01000152.1 GCA_900547015.1 uncultured Oscillospiraceae bacterium
CAGTAGACCGAACACCACCATTTTTCAATCAAAAAATGAAAGGAGACTTTCCTTGAACCAGAATCCTTCCTCCAACGAACTTGACGAAACCATCTGCTGGCAGACCTTTACCCTGCCCTCCACCTGCGACGGTGAAAATATCGTCTGCCGACTGGCAGAGCCCAAAGGCACCCTGCGCGGTGTGGTTCAGATTTCACACGGCATGATCGAACACATCGGACGCTATCTGCCATTCTTCCGCTTTCTTGCCAACGAGGGCTTTGTTGTCTGCGGCAACGACCATCTGGGACACGGAAAAAGCTGTCCGGACAACTCCCGTCTGGGATTTTTTGCCCCGGAAAAGGGATACCAGTATCTGATTGAAGACCTGCATCTGGTGTCTTTGGAGCTGAAAAAGCGATACCCCGACCTCCCGTTCTTCCTGTTTGGCCACAGCATGGGCTCGATGATTGTCCGGCTGTATCTATCCAAATATTCCTCGCTGCTCAACGGCGTGGTGATTTGCGGCACTGCCGGACCCAACCCGGCTTCCAAGGCCGGTATGCTGCTCTGCCGTCAGGTCATCGCCTCCAAGGGGATGATGTACCGCTCGCAAAAGCTCAAGCAGCTGATTTTCGGCTCGTACAACAACCGCTTCCATCATCCAAAAAGTGACTGTGCATGGCTGAGCCGGGACGAGCAGATGGTAGAAGCCTATGAGAATGACCCTCTGTGCAACTTCCCGTTCACCGCTTCCGCCTATCTGGATTTGCTGTCCCTGCAATATTACAGCAACACCCATCTGTGGTATCGGACGCTCGACCCGAAGCTGCCGATGCTGTTGATTTCGGGCAGTATGGACCCTGTCGGCAACTACGGCAAAGGGGTCACCGCTGTCGAAAAGCAGCTCCGTCGGGCCGGGATTCAGGACCTGACCATGTGGCTCTATCCGGAAGCACGGCATGAGCTGCTCAACGAAACCAACCGCGACGAGGTCATGCGGGATGTCCTGTCGTGGTTCGCACTGCATCTGTAATTCTGTTCCCTGAAACTAGAATAGGGAGCTGTCAAACCAAGTTTGACAGCTCCCTATTTTTTGTACTAGATTAAAAATCCGCCGTTTGGGCTGATGACCTGTCCGGTCAGGAAGGCGGCTCCCTCCCCTGCCAGATACCACGCACAGTCCGCAATCTGCTGCGGTGTGCCGATTTGGCCTAAAGGAGTTTCCTCCCGCAGCTCGTCCATGACATCCGGGGTGAGGTTTCCGTTCATCTGGGTATCGATAACGCCCGGCGCAATACAGTTCACGCGGATGCCGGAGAGTCCGACCTCCTTGGCAAGTGCCTTGGTCATCCCAATCACCGCAGCCTTTGCCGCAGAATACGGCACCTCGCAGGAGGCTCCGGTCAATCCCCAAATGGATGAGGTTGTGATGATGCAGCCGCTTTGCCGGCGAATCATATCCGGCAGGACACTGCGGCAACAATAGAACACACCGTCCAGATTGACCGCCATCATGCGTCTCCACTCCTCCGGTGAGAAATCGGTCAGCAGACCTTGACGCGCAATCCCTGCGTTGCAGATTAACAAATCAATATGGCCAAACTGGTGCAGCACCTCGTCCACCATCGCCTGAACCTGCTGCGGGTCCGAGATGTCCGCCTGCATCGGCACAACACTTGCCCCCTGCTGCGCCATCTCCTCTGCCAGCTGCTGCGCCTGCTGCGCCGAGCTGTGATAGTTTGCAACGACCTGATAGCCCTCTCTTGCAAAACGCTCGGCTTCTGCACGCCCGATTCCACGGGATGCTCCTGTAATCAACGCTACCTTCGACACCTGTTTTTTCCTCCCTGTTCTTCCCCGATCCGATTGTTCTGAAAATTCTTGCAGCCGCCTCAGTCGAGGCGGCTGCTCTGTGTGAGAATTATACCCACTCCAATCTCAAAAGTCAAGCACCATCCATCGGAAGGAACAGTGCAAACCTATCGAACCCGTTCAAAGAAGATTGGGCAGTTGGCATCGGTGGACAGACGCATCCAAAGGTTGCCGTCCTCGTTGAAGTTTGCCCGATAGGTCCGGGTATCCAAAAATTCAAAGCCGACAAATTTGCCATTTCCCAGATAGTCGAACTCCTGATCCATCAGTCCGTAGTGCTGGCGCAGGTGTCCATCCTGATAGATGAACTCCATGGTGCCATATCCCGGGTTGTAGTAAACGCCGGTAAAGCGCTCGGCTTCCTGTGGGTCCAGCGGAATTGCATGGGTCTCCTCCTCGGTATAATCCGGGCCGAGGTTGACTCTGCGCTCGAACGCATCGATCAGGAAGGAGTAGTCCTCCTGCACATCATTCAGGAGCAGGTCGCACAGGAAATATTTCAGGCAGCTGTATGCTGGGGTGTCCACGGTATTAACCGACAGAGCGAAGGCAGCGTTCTCCTCCGGGAAGAATCCAACCATCGAGTTGAATCCGTTGGTGGAGCCGGAATGGGAAACCAGCAGGTGTCCCTTATAAACCGAGTTAATCCATGCCAGTGCATAGGACTGCTGCATCTCCTGCGGATGGGAAGGCTTGCCCGGAATCACAACATTTGGCTTAATCAGCTCTGCAAATCCCTTCTGGCTGATCAGGCGCTTGCCGTCCAACTCGCCGCCGTTTGCCAACATTCTAATCCAGCGCTCCAAGCTGTCCAGATTGGTATAAAGTCCGCCGCATGGGTTGCTCGCTTTGCCCACAACCTCATCTACGCGGAACAGGGTTCCATCCTTCTGTGCATACGGCATCGCAGCATTTTTATCCTCGATGCTGTCAATGCCGCGGAAGTACATATCCATTCCCAAAGGCTCGCCGATTTTCTCCTGAAGCAGCTGTTCCCAAGTCTTTCCGGTCAGACGCTCGCACAGGTAGCCCAGAGCAACATACATCTGATTCTGATAGCTGTACTTCTCACGGAATCCAAATGCCGGTGGGAAATATGCAATACGGCGAACCAGGTCTGCGCGGTCCTCGCGAACGAAGGTCCGCATCACATCGTGACGGCACAGGCCGGTGCGGTGGCAAGCCATATCACGAGGAGTAACGTGCTCCTCAGCATACGAATCCATCATCCGAAAATCCGGCATCAGCTGTTTGACCGGAGTATCCCATGTCATCAGCCCCTCATCGCAGAGCTGGCCTGCAACCATGGTCGTAAATGCCTTGGAACAGGACGCAATCTGGAACAGGGTCTTGTTGTCGTTTGCTCTTCCCTGCTCTACATCCGCATCACCAAATGCCTGTTTGAACAGTACCTTGCCATCTTTGACTGCAACCAGAATACCGCCTGCCAGGCCGTACCGTGCTCGAAGCTGTTCTATTGTTTTTTCAAAAACATCCATCCTCAGTTCCCCCTAAATTTTTTTATTTTTTTGCCTCCTGCTCCCTTTGAAATCCTCGCAGCTTGCAGGAGCAACCTTCCGCAGAAAGAAAAAATCAGCTGCCCGTTCTCGGCGGTGCGTTTCATCCTCCGCACCTTTTGGAGAGGACATTGATAATATCATTATAAATTTCAGCGATAATTTTTACAATAGAAATCCTCCACAAAGCGGCGGCACA
>URFD01000153.1 GCA_900547015.1 uncultured Oscillospiraceae bacterium
AATCATCATGAGCGTTGTCATCCGCAATACAGTGTCTCCGACCGTCACAACAGAAGAACAGGAACTTTTGCAGCAGATTCATGCAGCCCGTCGTTATCCGGTCTGCCGCTTTGAGCTTCGCTGCTCTTGGGAAGAGGACTTGATCAGCACCGCGCTGGACGCAGTCCATCTGACCGATGCGAACGAAAGCATGGAAAGCGTGAAATCGCGTGCGGCTTTGTTAAAGAGTTTGGAAGAAAAGGGACTGCTGGTTCTCTTTTACGAATCGGACTATCAGCTCTACCACGACAGCGCTATTTTCCACCAGCTCGAGCAGCTGGCAGAAGAGGGCGGAAAACGCGAGGGCTACCTGTTCGATTATGCCTTTGTGAAAAAGGGTATGGCAATTCTGACCGTAAAAGGAAAATACGCACTTCGCTAAACCGATACGAAAAAAGAGTCTGCATTTTCAAAATGCAGACTCTTTTTTTTAGTTGCTGGAGCTTGGCAGAGCATCCTTTTGCTCGACAGCCGCTTCATATTCCTGTGCAGTTTGCAGCAGGAACTTTTGCACCTCCTGTGCAATTTGATAGGCACAGCGATAGATTTCGACCGGGTCGCTGACGGCGGCATAATCGTCCGGCTCCATCAGGTTGCCGGGGCTGACGCTGACCGCAGGAGAGATGGAGTATTCGCCCAGATAGGAGGAGGTGTCCTGAACCGGCGGGGAAACAGGACGCTGCATCCTCGCTTGCAGTCCGTCTGCAATCTGTTGGGCCAGCTGCTGAGAAAAGGTTTCGTTGTAGCGGACCGCGATTCCTCCATCCTCGCTTTGACAATGGTGGAGCGAAATCAAAAGGTCGGCCTCCCGATACAGGGAGAACATAATGCGGTCCAAGCCTGCCATGGCCTGATGGTTGGAGCGGGTCATAAAAACATTGGCTCCCAATGAGTGCAGGCGGTCTGCCAATGCGTTGGCAAGGGCAAGATTGAGCGATTCTTCGTCCGGGCCCTGCGAGGAAAGAAGGCTCTGTGTGCCGGTATCCCGTCCGCCATGACCGGCATCAATGACGATGTTGACATCACTGAGCAGCCGGGAAGCGTCCGAGGCCTGCTCGGTCAGATGAGAACGGAAATAAACAATCAGGTTGTTTTCGTTGACAGAGAGGTGGTAGCCGTAAAACGGCATCTGCTCCCGCAGGGTCAGCACGACAGAAGCATCGTTGTTAGTTCGCTTTATTTTGATATTCTCAAACATATCGCTGTCCAGATAGCTGAGGTTCTGTGGGATGTCCAGCACATGGAACAGATGCAGGGTGACAGTCCGCTCGTCCGGGTCAAGCTTGACCGTGCAGGGCAGGCTTCCGCCGCCGGCAAAGGTGATGTATTCCCCGCGGTTGGTGCTCTGAACCACCACATTGCTGATTTTCTTTGAGATATTATAAATATCAGACTGCTTGGTCAGGATTTCGACTGCGTTCTTGTTGATGCAGCCTCCCGAGGAAAGGTAGAAAAAGTCATCGGTGTCGGCGGTCACATAGTCCCGCGTGCCTTGAATCAGGGTGTGCAGGATGGTTTCTCCCGAGGAGTTGGCATAGACCGGAGCCAGCGGGTCAGTGACCTCAACTGTTAGCAGCTCCTGACTGCCAACGTGAATCAGCTCTCCCAAGGAATTTTGATAGCTGATGGAGCCGTTGTAGACCATCGAATAGGAGACGCTGCCCAAATTTTGAATCTGCATATTTTCCGGCTCCCCCAACGAGAGTCTGGCGGAATATTTTGCAGGCCGTCCCTTTCGCAGGTTGTGGTTTTCCTGGGTCAGCGGATATTCCTGACCGTCCACGATAGCGGTCAGCTGCGCTCCGGCAGGAGCAATACAGCTCAGGGTAACGGGATTGCCGACAGAAATCATTTCGCTGTTGATGGGAAAAGCGGACTCCTGCACAATTTCCTCGATTGGCTGGGAGTTGTTTCGGTTGGCAAGAGGGGTGCGGGTAATAGTGACAACCCGTGATTTGCTCCCCTGTGAAAAGACAAACTGATTGCTTCCGCTTTTGAGCGGAACCTCCAACGCGAAATATCCGGCTTCGGGGATATTGCCGTAGCGGCCGGTGTAAAGCTCCTCATTGAGATACAGCGGCTGGTCGGGGTCGCAGACACCGGTAATGAGAAAGCTGCTCCGATTGGTGGAGACGGCATTTTCGGGATTGCCGATGGTCAGCGTTTGAGGGCAGATCAACGCAGGGTCGATATACCAGCGGGAGCTGTTTTGAACAGAGCCCATTCCTTCATGCAGGGACGGGGAGAGGACGATGCGCCGCAGCGAGGAAATCACAGACCCTCCGGCGCCGTGAAAGCTGTTGGTGAATTGCTGAAACAGCATTTCCTCTTCGTCCGCGTAGTAAGACGATTCAGCAAGCGGCGCCCGAATACGGTCGGCTTGATTGTAGGAAAAAATCTCCAGCTCCGAAGCATCCGCTACGGCCTGTACCCAGAGGTCCAGCGTGTCCGCATAGGCGTTTTGACCGGAAACCGATTCCTCGATAGCAGGCATGATGAAATCAACGGTCTGGTTTTCTCCCAGCGTCTGAATCCAATCCTGCGCGGCCTGCGCCTCCTCCGAGGTCAGCAGGTTTCCCGGAAGGATGATGCCCAGCCGGATGGTTCCGGATTTTTTCCGGACGGCACGGCTGACAGTGTTCATCAGGCTTTGCAGATTCTCAATGTCAGCGCCGTTGCGCTCCATGCAGGTGGAAAGGTCGATGACCACGCCGTTGAGCTTGTAGCTGCCGGACAGCTCCTCAGCGACCTTGGCAATCAGCTCGTGAACCTCCGTTCGCGATGGGTCCAGATACAGGGAGGTGCGGGTGGCTTTGACCAAATCCGGGTGGGTGGCTGCAAGGGTTTTGTGCTGCTGGTTGTAGTCGATTGACCCCAAATCAAACGGAGAAACGACGGCGCAGACAGAAAGTCCGTCCTCGTTGGCAGCCTTCACCAGCATTTTGAGCGGGTCCTTGAGCGAATATTTGCCGGTTTCCCCGCAGAGATATTGGCTTTGCGGAAGGTGGAGGGAATGGTACATCGATGCCATCTGCGGGGTTACCTCATAAAACAGGGTGTCCATCCCAAGCTCTACTGCCGTTTCGGAGATTTGCTCCGCCTCCGGCAGCAGGCTCCAATAGCCAAGATTTGCGGAAGAGGGGTACTCTCGGTTATGACTGCTTTCAATCACAACGCCGGCCATCGTGTTCCCGCCGCTCAGATAGGAGATGCTTTCGGGGGGCGCCGCTGCCTGTGCAGGCTCTTCGCTGGCTGTTGTGGAAAGCGGAGAAGCCAATACCATCCCGACCGCCAGAAGGGCAGCTCCCGTTTGCCGCAGGGAGGGTGGGGAAAGCCTTGGCTTTTGTTTTTTGGGAAACGAAGAAAAATATTGTTCCGTCTTTTTCACGGATCTCACCTCAATCATATTTCCTCAGTCGTTAAAATGCGGTATCG
>URFD01000154.1 GCA_900547015.1 uncultured Oscillospiraceae bacterium
TTGTAGTATAATGCACTTGTCCAAAGAAGTCAAGAGCGGAACTGCACTTTTTTCTAAAAGGGAGAAAAGCATTTCCAATCGGGAGAAAATGAGGTTGAGAGTATGAAGGATATTGTTTTGCCGCACAAGCACAACAATCAGGAAGTTCCGGACAGCATCCAAAAGGAGCTGGGAGACATCGAGCAATTTCAGATGATTGCCGAGCTGTTTAAGCAGTTGGGTGACACCACCCGCATCCGGCTGTTTTGGCTCCTGTGCCACTGCGAGGAATGTGTCATCAACATTTCTGCCCTGCTGGATATGTCCAGCCCGGCCGTTTCCCATCACCTGCGCCTGCTGCGCAGCAGCGGTCTGATTGTCAGCCGCCGGGAAGGAAAAGAGGTCTACTACCACGCAGCGGACACCGAGCAAAGCCAACTGCTGCATCAGATGATTGAGCGGGTCATGGAAATCTCCTGCCCGAACTAACCACCGGGGAGAATACAGGATGAAACAAGAACTTTTCCCAACAAACCAAAGCCGGCCCTGCATCCAAGCGGGCCCCTGCATCCCTCTGTTTGCGGGCATCCAGCTGCATTATCTGTCCCTGACAGGGGAATCCTTTTCGGTTCACCACGAACCCTCTGACCACAGTATGGTCATTAATTACTGCAAAAACGGCCGAATCGGCTGGCAGACAGAAAATGGAACTTACATCTATCTGGGGGCGGGGGATTTTTCCGTCCACACGCGCGGCTCCTCTCTCGACACGCGAATCGAACTGCCCAACGGCGGTTATGAGGGGCTTTCCATCGACATCGATGTTGCGGAGATGACCCGAAATCCCCCTGAATTATTCTCGGGAACCGGAATTTCCGGCAGCGCTCTGTACGAGAAGCTCTGCCGCTGCGGAACCTTGATTCCGTTTACCGGAGAGGTGCAGACCGATGCCATCTTCCAGTTTTTCTATGACCAACCCCCGATTACCCAGCCGGTCTATCAGAAGCTCAAAACGCTGGAGCTGCTGCTCTATCTGTTCCATTCCCAAACCCTGTCACCTCAGCGTGCCACCAAGTACCAGTCGGAGCAAATCGAGCTGATTCGTCAGATTCACGATTACCTGTCCGACCATCTGGGCCAGCGCATCACCATCGAGGAGCTTTCCAAGCAATATCTGATGAACCCGACCACTATGAAGGCGCTGTTTAAATCGGTTTACGGCACTTCTATCGCCGCACACATGAAGGAGCACCGCATGAGGCAGGCCGCCAAGCTGCTGCTGGAATCCGAGATGAGCATCGCCGAAATCGCGCTGGCGGTCGGCTATGACAGCCAGAGCAAATTTTCCACCGCCTTCAAGGAGTTTTTCCATACCCTTCCAAAGGAGTACCGCAAGAAAAGATAAGCCCTGTACACAAAAAAGCCGAGTTGCCCAATCGGGTAACCCGGCTTTTTTAAATGAAAAAGAATCCTTGTTACAGTCCCAGCGCCTTTTTAACAAAGAGCTGTGCTTCTGCAATTGTCTGCCAGTAGGCCTCGCCGCTTCCGCGGTCGTGGCTTCCCTTTGCCAGCACACGCAGCAAAATCGGATTGTCGCTCTGGTTGCTTTGCTGCATCCGGGCGGCAAACTTTTTGCCGTGGTACGGAGGAACGTTGTTGTCACATTCTCCGGTCTGGATATAGATGCTTGGATAGGAAACTTCCTTTACATTATGATAAGGAGAATAGCTCAGCAGATATTCAAACATCTCCTTGCTTTCCCTTGGATTGCCGTACTCGGTAATATACATCGGGCCTCTGGCATCCTCGGTAAAGTGAATCATGTCGGTGTGCGGCACCGAGTCGATGACACAGCCAAACAGCTCCGGCCTCATGGTCACCAGCGTCGATACCAGCAGTCCTCCGTTCGAACAGCCGCAGATAACAATCTTGCTCGGGTTGGTCCAACCGTCTGCAATCAGCTGTTCGGTTACACCGAAGAAATCCCCGTAGCAATTCTTTTTGTGGAATTTCATTCCTTCCTCATGCCAAGTGGTTCCGTACTCACTGCCGCCGCGCAGGGTTGCCAGCACATAAATGCCGCCCTGCATCGCCCAGAGCGCAATATCCAGTCCGCCAACCTTGTCGGTTGCCCACGGCAGAGCCGGGATATTGTAGCCGCCGTATCCGTAAATCCAGGTTGGATTGTTTCCGTCCGGCTTGATGTCCTTGCGATGAACCATAAAGTACGGAATCATCTTGCCGTCGCTCTTTGACGGAGCAAACAGCTGTTCGACCACAACCTCCGGATAGCTCTCGTCGCTGGAGCGCATGACAATTTCCATCTTCTCCCCGTCAAACCGCAGCAGAACCGGCGGGAAGGCAAAGGATTCAAAGGTAAAATAGACCGCATCCTCATCCCTTCCACAGCGCGAAAGGGTTCCAAAGCGGGTCGGGAGCGGAATCTCGCTTTCTCCGTCCGGCTTCAGGCAGAGCACCTTCGCACTTACATTGTCCATCATGGTGAGGTACAGCGTTCCGTTCAGGACAAATCCGCCGTTGAGCACCCCGGTCTTTTCCGGTCGAACCACCTCTGCCTGCGAAAGGGTATTTCCCTTCTTCACTGCAAGCACCTCTCCAAGGGTGCTATTTTCCTTGGAGATAAAATAATGATGGTCCCCGATGGTATCGAGGTAGGACAGCTTCATTCCCTTTCCCTGATTCAAATCAAAAATCTCGCCGCTTTCCTCCTCGATGGCAAAATAGCGGAAGTTGGAGTAGTCGTCCATCATCTCTGCCATTAGGTGCTTGCGGTCGGAGGAAACGGTCACACTGCCCAGAATCGCATTTCCCTGATCCTCCATCAGCACACGGACTGTGTCGGAGGGGACATCGTATGCACAAACTCGGGAGCGGCAGGTCTGCGCTTGAGAATCCGAAATGGTGTCTACATAGTAGGCTGTTGCCTTGGTCTTGGACCAGGTCGCATCAAAGGTATTCTGAATGGTCGAGAGAATCTTTCTCTGCTTGCAGTCGATGATCAGGATGTTCTGACGCGGGTCTCCATCGTACAGACCGTGTACCATCAGGAGGTTCTGGTCATTCGGGCAGGCGCACAGACTGCTGGCGGTGTAGTTTAACACGGTGTCCCTCTCAAACAAAAGCTCCTCGTTCTCCATGTTGCGGTCAAGACGAACCAGCTTATAGTTTCCGTCCTGCGGTTTGGTCGCGGTCAGCTTCCCGTTCCATACCCCAATCTGCGTGTAGAGCGGACGGCGCTTTTGTGCCTTCAGCTTCGCAATCTGCTCCGCCAGCTCCTCCTGGTCAAACCAGTGGTCAGTAAACTCATTCTCCTGTCTCACCCATTCCAGCACCTTCGGGTCGCGTGCCTGTGTCAATCCCCGATACGGGTCCGGCAGAATGTGCCCGAAAAAGGTTTCGCTGAAATCAGACCGTTCAA
>URFD01000155.1 GCA_900547015.1 uncultured Oscillospiraceae bacterium
AGATGTTATGCTAAAATAAATCCGTAATTTCTATTAAAACCATACAGAGGTGAACTTTATGAATTTTCCAATCGCCATTTTACTGCTTTGTGCGCTTGCCGGTTTATTCGACAAAATCATCGGGGGACGGCTGGGGCTTGCCGAAGAATTTGACCGCGGCATGACCATGATGGGCTCGCTGGCCCTGACCATGTCGGGCGTCTACTGCTTTTCGGTCATGCTGGGCCGGTTCCTTTCGGTTCAGCTGCAAGGGGTTTCCCTGCCGGTCAATCCCTCCATTCTGGTCAGCAGTGTTCTGGCTGTTGATATGGGCGCCTATTCGATTGCCGACACCCTTTGTGCAGACCCTGCCCTGAAGCTCTTTTCCGGCATCCTGCTGGCCTCGACGCTGGGATGCACCATCTCCTTTTCTCTGCCGATTGCGCTGGGCAGCGTTCCTGACAAGGACTCCAAAACCCTGATGACCGGCATGGTCTACGGCATCATCGCCGCTCCGGCGGCGCTGGTCATCGGCAGTCTCATCGGCGGAATGAAGCCGATGGCTCTACTGCAAAGCCTCCTGCCGGTCCTGGTCATCTGCCTCGTTCTGGCGCTGAGCATCTTTTACGGAGGCGACCGCGCAATCCGCGCCTTTCAGGTGGTGGGAAAGGGCATCAATCTGCTTGCCATCCTTCTGTTTTCTCTCGTGCTGATTCAGGTGTTTGCGGCTTCTCCCCGCGTCCATTTTGTGGATGACGCTCTGGTCGGGGAGGTGCTCACCATCGTCTTTCAGATTTCGGCGGTGGTCTGCGGCTCCTTCATCCTCTCCAAGCTCATCCTGAAATTCCTGATTCACCCCATCTTTGCGATTGCGCGCATCATCCATGTCAATGAATTTGCCATCATCGGGATGATGCTCAATCTCATCAACTCGGTCTCGATGTTCTCCGTCTTTGACAAGATGGACCGCCGCGGCCAGCTCATCAATGCTGCCTGTGCGGTTACCTCCGGCTTTGTGTTCGGCGGTCAGCTGGCATTTGTCGCCTCGGTGGAAAATCACGCTGTCCTTGCCTTTATCATCGCCAAGCTGTCGGGAGGTCTGGTCGCTATGCTGATTGCTATTCTGACCTCTCCGCCGTATGACCCGGCTACGGTCGATGAATCCACCATGATTTCTGAAAGGAGCAAATCCTAATGTCCTTCCCTACCTCGATGCAATTTACCAAAAAAGACCCCTTCACCCTCGACGAGCAGCAGATTTCCTGCCAAGTCCGCTGTCTTTCTCCCGAGGAGATTCCGATGATTCTTGCCCTTCAGCAGCGGCTGTATCAGGGCATTGAGCGCAAAGAAACCTTTGTTACCCTGTCCGAGCCGGAGTGGAGCTATCTGATGCAGCACGGCCTTGTTGTCGCTATTTTCCCGCCCGAGCGTCGGGAGCCGGCCTATCTGATGGGCTGCATCTACCCGCCGGAGGAAGAAAATTTGGGCCACGATATCGGTCTTTCTCCGGAGGAGCTGGAACAGGTTGCTCATCTGGAAATCGCCATGGCAGACCCGGAATTCCGCGGCTTCGGGATGCACAGCCGGATGTGTCAGCTCTGCTGTGAGGAGCTGGCGCAGGACGGACGCACCCACTTTATCCTGTCCACTGTCCATCCGGACAATCTGCCCAGCAAGCGGGCGCTGGAATCTGCGGGGCTTGTCACCATGGTGGTAAAAGAAAAATACGGCGGCAAGCTGCGCTGCATCATGCTGCGCCGCGTTTAAGCCAAAAAACAACCCCTGACTGCTTTCATCCGAGCAATCAGGGGTTTGCTTGTTTTGGTTACAGTTCGCCGAGGGAAGCGGCTTTGAGATATTCGTTGATGAACGGGTCCAGCTCGCCGTCCATCACTGCGTTGATGTTGCCGGTTTCGTAGTTGGTGCGGTGGTCCTTGACCAGAGTGTACGGCATAAAGACATAGGAGCGAATCTGAGAGCCCCAGCCAATCTGCTGCTGTTCTCCCTTGATGTCCTCAATGCGCTTGAGGTGCTCCTTCTCCTTGATTTTGACCAGCTTGGATTTGAGCATCTTCATCGCCACCTCACGGTTCTGGTGCTGGCTGCGCTCATTCTGGCAGGCTACGATAACGCCGGTCGGGATATGGGTAATGCGGATTGCCGATTCGGTCTTGTTGACGTGCTGACCTCCTGCACCGCCGGAACGGTAGGTGTCGATTTTCAAATCGACCGGGTTAATTTCAATCTCGTAGTCATCGTCGATTTCCGGCATGACCTCCAGCGACGCAAAGGAGGTCTGGCGTCTGCCCGAAGCATCGAACGGGGAGATCCGCACCAGGCGATGAACGCCGTGCTCCGATTTCAAAAATCCGTAGGCATTGGTTCCGGTAATCAGGATGGACGCGCTCTTGATGCCTGCCTCTTCTCCTGCCAGATAGTCCAGCACCTTGACCTTAAAGTGGTGACGCTCGCTCCAGCGGGCATACATCCGGTACAGCATCTGAACCCAGTCCTGCGCCTCGGTGCCGCCTGCACCTGCGTGGAAGGAAAGAATCGCGTTGTTTGCGTCGAACTCTCCGGACAGCAGAGCGGACAGCTTTTCTTCCTCGATTTTATTTCCGATTTCCCGGATGCTGTTCTGAATCTCCTGCAAAAATTCTTCCTGTTCCTCCTCGCTGGAAAATTCCTCTTCTCCGGCAAGCTCAATCATGGTCTGGGTTTCTTCGTACAGGTTGACTAGCGCGTCATAACATCCAATCTTTTCGTTGAGCAGCTTCTGCTCCTTGAGTACCTTCTTGGTGTTTTCCACATCGTTCCAGAAATTCGGGTCGGCAGCTTCTCGGTCCAGCTCTTCCTTCTCCTTCATCATCTGGTCGTAGCCCAGCGCCGCCTTGAGATATTCGATTTTCGTTGCCGTGTTTGGCAGCGACCCGCGCATTTACCAGACCACGGTCAAAGAGTTCTATAAGGACGAAGCCGGTCAGGTTTGCGGTGCGCTGATTGCCAAGCTGGAAAGCAAAGTGGTGGATGAAGCCACCGGCCGCCGCGCCATGGTGCCCACCGGCGAAGAATTTGCCATCGAGTGCGACCTGGTGCTGATTGCCGCCGGTTTTACCGGCTGCCAGCCCTATGTGGCCGAAGCGTTTGGCGTTGACCTGACCAAGCGCGGCACCGTTGCCGATACTAAGTATGCCACCAACGTGCCCCATGTATTTACCTGCGGCGATATGCGCCGCGGCCAGAGCCTTGTTGTTTGGGCCCTGCGCGAAGGCCGCGATGCCGCCGCCGAGGTGGATAAGAGCCTGATGGGCTACACCAACCTGTAACAAGCCATTTTCTTAACATCCGTTTTATAATAGACAGCAGCCCCCGTACCGATGTG
>URFD01000156.1 GCA_900547015.1 uncultured Oscillospiraceae bacterium
AATGATTTTACCGCTGTATGACCTTGCAAAAACATTCAGAATCCAGAAAAATCAGACAAAACGATATTGACTAAAGCACCAATTATTAGTAATATGAATGCAGGCAGGTTAGTCAGAGTGACAAAGGACGGCTGGCTTCTGCCAATATGAATCTTGATGAAATGGGGTTATGAGATGAATCTTGCTCAGATGAAAAGAAAGTATGCCTACACCTTGGCAAAGGTCGGTCTGAATGTTCAGAAGGGCCAGCCCGTACTGGTCGAAGCGACCGTTGAAGGAGCAGATTTTACTCCTGTTTTTGCTGAAGAATGTTACAAGCTCGGCGCTTCCAATGTCATCGTCCACTATCTGGACGTGGCAAACATGAAGGTAGCAGCCAAATATCGCAGCGATGCGGACATCCGCAAGGTCGAGGATTGGGAGGAGCTGCAGTGCCAGAAGTATCTGGATGAGGGTGCGTGCTATGTCCGTCTGGAGGGTGTCAACCCGAAGCTGATGGAGGATGTTCCGGAGGCACAGGCAAACGCCATCTTTGCACATATCGATTCGGTTCGTAATATCATGCGGAAAGCCAGCCGCGAAAAACACTGCCAGTGGCTGATTGCCATGATTCCAACCCAGAACTGGGCGGAGTATATCCTGAAGGATGTTCCGAAGGAGCAGGCTTTGGAGGAGCTGTGGAAGCTGATTCTCAAGCTCTGCTATATCGACGAGGACAATGATATTGAAAAAACATGGGAGGAACGCTCGAAGGAGAAGGATGAACGCGGCTCCAAGCTGGATTCCTACCACTTTACTAAGCTGCACTACACCGCCTCCAACGGAACCGACCTGACCGTTACCATGACCCCGTACTCCAAATTCGGCCCAGGCGAACGCTCCGAGGAGCGCATCCCATTCCATGCCAACATCCCATCCGAGGAAATCTGCACCTCTCCGGAAAAATTCGGAACCGAGGGTGTGGTCTATGCCTCCAAGCCACTGGTGCTGGGTGGAAAGAGCATCGAAAACTTTGGCTTCCGCTTTGAAAAAGGCAAGGTGGTCGAGGTGCTTGCAAACGAGGGTAAGGAGATGCTGGAATCTCTGGTCACGATGGACGAAAACGCAGGGTATCTGGGAGAGGTTGCGCTGGTCGAGTACCATTCTCCAATCTCGATGTCCAACGTCGTTTACTATACAACCCTGATTGATGAAAACGCTTCCTGCCATCTGGCTTTGGGACGCGCACTGCACAGCCCGCTTCCGCAGGATGACCCGTGGACCTTCAATGAGTCGGTTATCCACATCGACTTTATGGTGGGAACCTCCGACCTGCGGATTGTAGGAACCACCGAGGACGGCAGAGAGGTCACCATATTTGAGCAGGGTGACTTTGCCCTTTAAAAAACAGACGGCTGGCAGGATGCAGGCCAAGAGAAAAGCAAAAGGAACAAAAGCGCCGGTGATGGATTCACCGGCGCTTTTTGCTATGTTACATTTTCGAATCATCAAAGCGGTTGAGATACTGCTCGGTGTATGCGGCAATTTCCTCAACCACACCCTCCTCAAACGGAGAACGAAGTCCGACGGACTTCAGCGAATCGACGAAGGAGCGGCTGCCGCCCAGACGGCAAAGCTGAAGATAGCGGTTCCAAGCGTTTGGATAATCCTGCTCCATCTGCATCAGGAACTGGAACGCACAGGTCTGAGCCAGCGAATAGTCGATGTAGTAGAAGGGGCGGAAGAAGATATGTCCCTGCTTAAACCACCAAGTTCCGCTGTCGAGGAACGGAAAGCCCTCGTAGGAGCGGTGAGGCAGATATTTTTTCTCGGTATCCCGCCACATCTTTCGGCGCTCGGCAGGGGTGGCATCGGGATTTTCATAAACCAGATGCTGGAATTCGTCTACTGCACAGCCATAGGGGATAAATTCGAGGGCGTGTTCCACCTGAGCAAAGCGGTATTTATCTGCCTGCTCCCCGAAGAAGCGCTCCATGTAAGGCAGGGTGAACAGCTCCATGCTCATCGAATGGATTTCGGCAGTTTCCATCGTCGGGAACGGAAGCTCCGGTGTGTCGAGGTAGCGGGACATATAGTGCTGGAACGCATGGCCGGCCTCGTGGGTCATCAGGTTGACATCGTCCGAGCTACCGTTAAAGTTGGCAAACAGGAAGGGTGCGCGGTAGGTGCCGATATAGGAGCAGAAGCCGCTGCCCTCTTTTCCCGGACGGGGCAGGACGTCAATTAAATGATTTTCGCGCATATACTGAAAGTACTCGTCAGTTTCCTTGGAGAGGTCCCGATACATCCCCTGTGCCTGCTGAAGAATCTGCTCCGGGGTTCCGAACGGCTCGGCATTTCCGGTGGAGAACTTGATTGGCTCGTCATAGAAGGGAAGCTCGGTCACGCCCAGCCGGCGCTTCTGGCGCTCATACAGCTTGGTGCTCAGTGGGACCAGATGCTGCAAAACCTGACGGCGAAAGCGTTCCACCATCTCCCGGTCATAGTCGGTTCGGGTCATTTCGTTGTATCCCATCTCTACAAAGTTGGGATAGCCCATCTTGAGGGCTTTCTTGTGGCGGAGCTGAACCAGCTGGTCATAGGTGGTGTCCAGCTCATCTTGGGCGGATTCAAAAAATCCGTAGTAGGTCTTGGCAGCGTCGATGCGGGTTTGGCGGTCGCTGCTGCGCAGGTATCCGGACAGGGTGGAGAGGTTCATGCTCTCCCCGCGGAAGGATACCATCGCATCGGTCTTGAGCTTGAAGTTGGAGGAAACCAGACGCTGCTCCTCCTGAAGCTCCGGAAGGATGGACTGGTCGATGGTCTTGACATTACACTCTGCCAGACGGATGAACTGGTTTCCGTAAAAGGAGCGGAAATCCTCCAGATAAGGAGAGGCGAGCAGAAGATGATAATACTGTGCGGTGAGGTCCTTGTACAGCGGCCAGTACTCATCAAAGTAATCATTTTCGGCAACATAGTCGGGATTGGTGGTATCGATGGAGAACAGCAGTCCGCTCAGGTTTTTCATCGAGATGTACTGATTGCGGATTTTGTCGATTTCGACCGCGCATCGAATCGCTTCCCCTGCGTTCTTGCTGTGGGACAACTGCTGGAACAAGAGATCCAGAGACGCTTGAACCTCCTCATAGTTTGGACGGGTGTAAACAAATTCTTCGAACTTCATCGTACTCCTCCTTTATACAATTCCTGTCTGCAAAGCGGTGCCGGGCAGATGCAGACCAAAACGGGCAATCGCTTCCGGCATCATGCTTTCATGATACCCTTCCGAATCGGGCGCGTCAAGAGAATTTGAGAGTAAAATGTTTGTTCACAGTAAAATATTTTTTTAACAAGTGATTTTGGAATTCTA
>URFD01000157.1 GCA_900547015.1 uncultured Oscillospiraceae bacterium
ACGCTCCTGCTGACATAACATTCGTGTATACAACATCACTTACAAAACGGAATGCCTCTGCCTTTCCATATAACGGTTGGCTGCGGGTCATCGCTTTCCTGTGAGGAGGAATTCTTCTTGATGACCTTTCTGTTTGACTTGTCCTTGGAGGTGCTGGTGCCGGTACTGCTGTTGTCCTCACCCTCATTGGCTGCGCCGGTGCTGCCCGCACGATGCAGGATACAGGAGGACGGGATATAGGTTTCCTTATACCAACCGGTTGCGGTGGACGGGCAGTTCTCCGTTGCCAAATCTCCCGAGGCTGTACAGTATTGCAAAGCCTGTACATTTTCCGAATAGGTGAAGTCCTTCGCTTCCAAGCCCTGATGGATTGGCAGCATCAGATTTTTCCAGAAAATCGGGGTCGGGTAGGTGGAGTAATGGATTTCCTCCTGAATGTCATATCCCATCCAGACACCGCCGATATAGTACGGGGTGAATCCAATGAACCACAGGTCCGGGTTGTTGATGTTGATTGCCGCACCGTTGACATACTTGGTGCCGGTCGAGGAACCGGTCTTACCTGCGGTCACGATGCCGGTTTCATTCTTCATGTTGGCTCTGGCGCCGGTACCCTGAGAAACAACGGTCTGGAGCAGGCGGTTGAGCACCGTTGCAGTTTCTTCCGAAACCACGCGAACCTGAGTGGTATCCTTTTCCAGAATGGTGTTGCCCTCCATATCGGTTACATGGGTATAGGTGTAGGGCTTGACATATTTGCCGCCGGTGACAAAAATCTGGTAGCAGCCGGTCAGCTCCTCGAGCGTCATACCGGTGGTCATGCCGCCAAGTGCCATCGACGAAAGGCTGGTGGAATCCAGCTCGTGCAGGGTGCTGATCTGGAATTTATTTTTCAGCGTGTTGTAGCAGACCTGCGGAGTCAGGATATTGACAATCTGAGACGGAACCGTATTGATGGACTGCTGCAGCGCATACTGAACCGTCATCGGCTGACGGGTATAAGTTTCCGAATAGTTCTGCGGCCAAGTGAAGGTCTTGCCGTTTTCGGTCAGGGTCAGCGGCTCATCCACAAAGGTGGTGGACCAGGTAACCAAATCTCGTTCGATTGCGTTCAGGTAAGCCGAAATCGGTTTCATGGTAGAACCCGGATGACGCTGGGACTGGGTCGCGCGGTTGAACAGACGGTTGGAGGTTTTCTCGTTTCCGCCAATCATGCCCTTTACGCTGCCGTCCGGTGCAATCACGATTGCCGCAGTCTGCGGATATTCCGAATTGTTCAGCGCCGGGAAGGTTGCAGGGTTTGCGTAGGACTCCTCGAGCGACTTCTGAACATTCAGGTCCATAGTCGAATAGATGCGGTATCCGCCGCTGTAGACCATATTGGTCGCATAAGCGCGGGTATAGTTGTATTCTTCCTGAAGGTCGGTGATGACATCCTCCAGAACCTGGTCGGTGTGCCAGTCTGTCAGCGCTGTTAGACCGTCCGAGGTAGCCTCGACATCCTTGCGCGGTGCCAGCTGAACATCGTAGTTGAGCCATTTTTCACATTCACTGTGGGAAATCATCCCCAGCTCCTGCATCTCGCGAATGATATAATCGCGTCTTTCCTTGTTTTCTTCCATGCCGGTTCCCCAGCCATACGCCTCGTTGGTGCTGTTTCGCAGCGGATTATACTTGGTCGGCGCATTGGTGATGGCAACCAGTGTGGCAGCCTCGGCAACATTCAGCTCGCTGATGTCCTTATTGAAATACAGCTTGGAGGCGCTCTGGATGCCGTAGCACTGATTGGAGAAGAAGGCAACGTTCAGATAGGTTTCCATAATCTGTTCCTTACTGAAATTCTTCTCCAGCTTTAATGCGGTAAAGATTTCCTGAACCTTTCGCTCCGGAGTGACCTCATCGTTGCCGGTCAGGTTTTTGATAACCTGCTGGGTGATGGTCGAGCCGCCCTGTACACGGGAGGAGCCGCCGAAATAGCCCAGCGTCGAACGAACGGTTCGCAGCCAGTCCACCCCGTGATGCTCCCAAAAGCGCTTATCCTCCGCAGCCACCGTGACATTGACCAACATCTCGGGAATCTGCTGATAGTTGACCCATTCCCTGTTCTGTCCGGAGTACAGCTCCTTGACCAGTGTTTCCTCCTTGGTCTCCGGGTCGGTGACATAGACATAGGAGGTGTTGTTCAGGTTGACCTCAACATTGGAAAGGTCCACCATCGGCGCCCCATCCAGCGAATTAAAGATGTACAGTGCCATGACCGACGCCACAATCGAGCCTGTGATAATTCCAATAAAAATCAACACAGCGAAAGCGCGTCCCAGTGCTCCAAAGAAACATCTGACCGGTCCGCGACGTTTTCCTGCCAAAAAAATCCTCTCCCTTCTATTGCAAAAAGCAAACCGCCCTGTGCCGATTGACAGCCTCGGCGGCTCTCGTTTCCGTTTGGATTTTCCTTGGTGTCGTGGCGGGATGCCCACCCGACAGCCAAATATACACTCCTTATTATAGCATATCAAAAATGAAAAATCTTGAAACTTTAAAAAAATCAGAAAATCACCCAAAGCGAAATCTCTTTCAAGTGTAAATTTTGTATAGGTTCATCGCTGTTTTCCACCTGTATATTCTTCCTCTTTTGGGACAAATTATAATCACAACCACCAAACCAACCGAATGGGGGCGCCGATTTTGAAGCAAAATCTTTTGATTACCTGTGCTGCTCTGGCAGTTTCTACCATTTTCACCGCCTTTCTTTTGACTGCACCCGGGTTGAGCGCACCGACTCCTGCCGAGCAGACCGGAGAACCCTTGCCCGACCTCCCGCAAAGCGATGACCCGCCGTCCTCTGTACAGTATTACCTGCGGGAATATCAGGGACGGTTGGCTGTCTTTCTGCCCGAACAGTCCGTTCCCGAAAAGGTATTCGATGTCTATCTATCCACCCTGCCTCCTTATGACCGCGGACAGCTCCAGCTGGGCGTCCCGATTTCTGATTTTGAGGAGCTGGTGCAGCGGATTGAGGATTATATCAGCTAGACTTGTCATTACTCTGTGTTGTTTTCCGGTTTCAGTTACCGATTTGTAATGGAACTTTCATCGGAAAAGGCTGAATTTTCTTCCTTGACAGGATATAATAGAAGCATAGAAACGATAAAACCACCCCAAACCAAACACAGTTTGGCAGAAAGATTGAGGGGCGATACCAATGAACTTTAAGTTTGCACACAATAACATCAATGTTTTAAACCTTGATGCAAGCCTTGCCTTTTATCAGGAAGCTCTTGGTCTGACTGAGGTCTCTCGCAAAGTTGCAGAGGATGGCAGTTTCATCTTAGTTTACCTTGGTGATAC
>URFD01000158.1 GCA_900547015.1 uncultured Oscillospiraceae bacterium
TGACAGCACAGCATCGATAAGCTCTCCTTTCATTCTATGGATGTTCTTTCATAATAGCATACCCTTGAAAAAAATCAAGAACACCGGAGCCGGGACAGGGATGGTTGATTTTCCACAGAAAATCATGTAAACTATTGGGAAGGAACAGTATGAATTTTTCAGGATATGGGAGGACCGTGCATGAAAAGAGAAGAGCTTCAGAATATTCTGCTCAAGGTGCAGAAGCCCGCACAGTATATTGGCGGAGAGCTCAACAGCGTTATGAAGGATAAGGAGAAGGTGGATTGCCGTCTGGCGTTCTGCTTCCCAGATAAATACGAGGTGGGAATGTCCCATCTGGGAATGAAGATTTTGTATTCCCTGTACAACCAGAGAGAAAACTGGTGGTGCGAGCGTGTCTTTGCGCCCGACCAGGATATGGAACAGCTGCTGCGGGATCGCGAGATGCCGCTGTACGCGCTGGAAAGCTTGGACCCAATCCGCGATTTTGATTTCATCCTCTTTACCTTGCAGTATGAGATGAGCTACACCGCAATCTTAAATATGCTGGATTTGGCAGGTCTGCCGATTCGTGCCGAGGACAGAACCGAGCTGGCACCGATTGTCATGGCGGGCGGACCCTGTGCCTGCAACCCGGAGCCGATTGCCAATTTTATCGACCTGTTTGTCATCGGTGAGGGAGAAGAGGTCAACATCGAAATCACCGAGCTGTATATGAAGGCAAAGCAGGAGGGCTGGACCAAGCAGCAGTATCTGAAGGAAGCAGCCAAAATTGGCGGTGTCTATGTTCCAAGCCTGTACGATGTGACCTACAACGAGGACAACACCATCCGCTCGGTCACCCCGAACTGCGAGCAGGCCCCGGCAAAGGTCAAAAAACGCATCATCAAGGATTTGGACAAGGCTTACTATCCGGACAAGTTCGTGGTACCGTTTATCAATATCATCCACGACCGCTCGATGCTGGAGGTACAGCGCGGCTGTTTGCGCGGCTGCCGCTTCTGTCAGGCAGGATTTATCTATCGTCCGCTGCGTGATAAACACCACGATACCCTCAACCGGGATGCACACGGCCTGTGCGACAGCACCGGTTACGAGGAGATGTCGCTGACCTCGCTGTCAACCAGCGACTATAAGGAAATCGAGCCGCTGCTCGACGACCTGCTGGACTGGACCACCCAGGAAAAGGTCAGCCTTTCGCTGCCCAGCCTGCGTGTGGACAACTTCTCCAAGGAGCTGATGGACAAGGTCTCCCGCCTGAAAAAGAGCGGTCTTACCTTTGCGCCGGAGGCAGGAACCCAGCGTCTGCGCGATGTTATCAATAAGAATGTTACAGAAGAAGAGCTGATGAAAACCTGCCGTACCGCATTTGAGGGCGGCTACACCTCGGTTAAGCTCTACTTCATGATGGGTCTGCCGACCGAAACGATGGAGGATATCGAGGGAATCGCAAACCTTGCCCAGAAGGTGGTAGACCTCTACTACAGCCTGCCGACCCGTCCGAAGGGCAGAGCGGTCAGCGTCTCGATTTCCTGTGCCTGCTTTGTGCCGAAGCCCTTCACTCCGTTTGAGTTTGAAGCACAGGACAGCATGGAGCTGCTCCGAGAAAAACAGAAGCACCTGCTGGCAAGCGTGAAATCCAAAAAAATCAGCGTCAGCTATCACGATGCGGATGTCAGCTTTATCGAAGCGGTGCTGGCAAAGGGCGACCGCCGGATGGGCGATGTCATCGAACAGGTATGGCGCATGGGCAGCTTCTTGGATGGCTGGTATGAATACTTCCAGCCGCAGAGATGGTACGATGCGATGCAGGAGCAGGGCATTGACCCGGCATTCTATGCAAACCGCCACAGAAGCTATGAGGAGGTTATGCCGTGGGATCATCTGGATTACTGCGTCAGCAAAAACTTCCTGATTCGGGAAAACCGCCTTGCTCATGAAAACACCACAACCCCGCAGTGCCGCGAAAAGTGTGCCGGCTGCGGTGCGGCTCAGCTGGTGGACGGCCCGTGCTGCTCGGCTGAGGTGGTGTACGAGCGTCCGCTCGAATCGATTCCGGTGTCGCTGCCAGACTATGGAGAGGCTTTGGAGCAGCCGCAGAAGATTCGGCTGTTCTTCACCAAGCTCGACCGTGCAAAATATATCTCCCATCTGGACATGAACCGCTGCATGAGCCGTGCGCTCAAGCGTTCGGGACTGCCGGTCTGGTACACCGGCGGCTTCAATCCGCATATGTACCTGACCTTCCCGCTGCCGCTGTCGCTCGGCTGCGAAAGCACCTACGAGTGTGTGGACCTCAAGCTCACCCATAAGGTGGAGCTGGACACGGTTGCACAGAAGGTCAATGCCTGCCTGCCGCCGGATATTCAGATTTTCCATGCCGGCCCGCAGAAGATGGACCAGAAGGAGATTGCGTGGGCAGATTACGAGATGCTGCTGACCGGAGAAGAAAACCTGCTGGAGCAGTTACAGGGTTACTTTGGACAGCAGGAAATCCGCGTCATCAAAAAGACCAAAAAGGGCGAGAAGGAAATCGACATCCGCCCGTGCTTCTCGGTGCTTTCTTTGGAGCAGAAGGAAGAGGGCGTCTGGGCAAAGATGCGCTTTGCAACCGGCATCGAGCTGAACATCAACCCGACCCTGCTGCTGGACAACGCGCCGTTCCGGCTGGAGGTCGAGTCGCTCAAGCGTGTGATGGTCTATAATCGGGAGCTTCAGCCCTTCTGTTAAAGCAACAAAACCGGCGGCAATCGGTCGGTCGGGGATTGTGCATAGTGGGGAAAAGAACAGAAAGTCCCAACGAAGGATAAAAATTTCTTGCAATCGGGCTTTGGCCATGGTATAATACTCGGGTATGCAACAGTTGCCGTCTGTCCGATGCCGTTTGAGGGGCATTAGACCGATGAGTGTTGATGCACAATCTGCAATATGAAAACCATGCGGTTTGAAAAGATTGCGACATTCAAAGTGGATATTCCTCTGCATCGCTGTCCGGCTGCATGAATATCTGAAAATTTAAGGAGGAAAAATCAATGGACGCATTACAGAAAATTTCCGAATCTTGCCTGAAAAACGAACTGCCATCTTTCGAGGTTGGTGATACCGTAAGAGTACAGGTTAAGATCAAAGAGGGCGACAAAGAGAGACTTCAGGCTTTTGAAGGCACCGTAATCGGTATCAAAAAAGGCGGCATCAACTCCACCTTCACCGTTCGTCGTGTATCCCACGGCTGCGGCGTAGAGAGAGTATTCCCAATGCATTCTCCGAATGTTGCGGAAGTTGTTGTTACCAGAAACGGTAAAGTTCGCAGAAGCAAACTGTACTACCTGCGTGACCGTGTCGGCAA
>URFD01000159.1 GCA_900547015.1 uncultured Oscillospiraceae bacterium
TACCGTATCATCCGCAAATGCTCTTTTCTGCTTTTAAGAATATCATACAATAACCACTAAGTCAAGCATCGTATTTTTATTCTATTTTACTAAAAATTATTCCTTTTTCTGCCTTTTCCTTTCTGCTGTTGCAAGCTGTCGCATCAAAAATCGCGGCGATTTTCCCGGAAGGTTCTTTCTTTACAAAAATCGTATCTGTGGTATAATCAAGCTAACCTGTGAACAAATCCACAAAAATGCAATGTTCTTGCGGAGGAGCTTATGCCAACTTCATTTATCATCATTCAGAATAAGGTGTTCCAGTTCGACCACCACTACCGCGACAACGATGACCGTCGGGAACAGCTGTGCCAGATGACCCAGGACATCTGGGATTTCTCTCTGGAAAGCTGGTACCGCTTTGGCGGATGGGGCGATGAGTGTGTCCCCTATTCCCTGTTTGATTACGGTCAAATCGTCTCCCATGTCACCGCCACCACCCTGACCTTTGCTCTGGGACAAAAGCGCCTGCGCGCCCTCCAGCTGGGAACGGTCATGACCGACCCCGAATACACCGGAATGGGGCTGAGCAGTTGGCTCATCGAGCGGGTTTTGGCTGACTACGAAAACAAGGTGGACTTTGTGTTCCTCTATGCCAACGACAGCGTTCTGGACTTTTATCCGCGCTTCGGCTTCCACCCGGTCACCGAATACCATGTCGAGCTGCCCGCGCCGCAGGCAAAGCCGATGACGGTCAAAAAGCTGGACCTCCTGCTGCCGCCGGACTATGAGCTGTTCTGCCGACTCATCGAGCAGGGCTGTCCGCAATACCGCATGGCGCCGGTCAACAACCGCTCCCTGCTGATGCTGTACTGCGGCTACTCCGACCTCGACCGCCTGTCCGATTGCCTCTACTATCTGCCCGAGCTGGATGCAGTGGTCATCGCCTCCACCGAAGGCCCGGTGCTTACCCTGCACGACCTGCTCGCTGCACATCCGGTTGACCCGGTGCAGGCTGCCGCCGCTCTGGTCACCCCGCAGACCCGCAAGGTGGTTCTGGGCTTTGTGCCGGACTCGGTTTCAGGAACCATCCTGCCCTTCCGCGAGGAGGACACCACTCTGTTTGTCCGCGGAACCGACCTGTTTGACCAACAGCAACTGTGCCTGCCGATTACCGCACGCACCTAGGGGAACATTTTATCGGTTTCCGGTAGATTTTTGGATAGCATCCTCCCTGCCATTTATGCTATAATAAAGATAGCTTTTTTGAAAACAGGGAGGTGTGCCTATGACCGAACGAGAAAAGATGATTCAAGGCTTACCCTATTGGGCAGGAGACCCCGAGCTGGTTTCCCAGAGGATGGTCTGCAAGGACCTTTGCTTTGCCTACAACCAGCTTCTGCCCTCTCATCGAACCGAGCGGCACGATTTGATTCAAAAGATTCTGGGGCAGACCGGTCAGCGTCTGCACATCGAGCCTGCGTTCTGGTGCGATTACGGCAGCAACATCGAGGTCGGCGAACGCTTTTACGCCAATCACAACTGCGTCATTCTGGACTGCGCTCCGGTGCGCTTTGGCGACCATGTGATGATTGGGCCAAACTGCGGCTTCTACACTGCCTGTCATCCCATCGACCCGACCCAGCGCAGTCAGGGCGTGGAGTTTGCAAAGCCGATTACCGTCGGCAATAACGTCTGGTTTGGCGGCAGCTGTACGGTTTTGCCCGGCGTCACCATCGGTGACAACTGCGTCATCGGTGCAGGCAGCGTGGTCACCCGAGACATTCCGGCCAACAGCGTTGCGGTCGGCAATCCCTGTCGTGTCCTGCGCCCCATCACCGACGCAGACCGCATCCCCCTTCCCCCGTTTGCAGATTGATTTTATTTTTTGAGGAGGTTGCCCCCTATGAAAAACAACACCAAAAAGCTGGTTCTGTCCGGACTGTTCCTCGCAATCGGCCTGCTCCTGCCCTTCCTGACCGGTCAGATTCCGCAGGTCGGCAGTATGCTTTGCCCGATGCACATCCCGGTTTTTCTGTGCGGACTCATCTGCGGCGCTCCGTGGGGAGCTGCTGTCGGACTGATTCTTCCGCCGCTGCGCTTCCTGCTCTTCCATATGCCGCCGCTTTATCCGGTTGGAATCGCGATGGCATTCGAGATGGCAGTCTACGGTCTGGTCTGCGGACTGCTGTACAAGCGTCTGTCCCACGACCTCAAGGGCATCTATACCAGCCTGATTGCCGCGATGATTTCCGGCCGTGTGGTTTGGGGAATCGTCCGCGCTATTTTGGCAGGCATCGCAGGCACCCCCTTTGGAATGCAGGCATTCCTCGCCGGCGCCATCACCACCGCCATCCCCGGCATCATCCTGCACCTGATTCTGGTTCCGCTGATTGTCGAGGGTCTGCGCCGCACCAAGGTCATCCAGTAATACTCCGAAATCCGCATAGTCCGGTCGTTTTCCTCCCCCTCGGGAGGAGGACACCGGACCTTTTTTTATCCCCAAAAATGGCAGGAAATCATGAACTTTTCGGAAAAAGTGTGACCTTTGTATTCGTTTTATGAACATTAGCACTCTACGCTTGACAGTGCTAATTACCGGTGCTATACTGAGTTCAGAACAAAAGAAGAAGACCTCCAGGCAAGGCAAAGCCTCCCACCCGAGTTCCCCTCCTCAGTTCCGAAATTTATAAATCGAACAAGATAAAATGGAGGAATGATTTATGTTACTGCCAAGCATTTTTGGAGAAAACCTTTTTGATGAAATGACCGGTTTCGACTTTGATAAAGAGCTCGAACGCATGAGCAGACCGCTGTACGGCAAACACAGCAAAAATATGATGAAGACCGATGTCCGCGAAACTGAGAACAGCTACGAGGTTGACATCGACCTGCCGGGATTTAAGAAAGACGAAATCAGCATCCGCCTCGATAACGGCTATCTGAGCATCAGTGCAGCCAAGGGTTTGGATAAAGACGAAGAGAAAAAAGACGGTCAGTATATCCGCAGAGAGCGTTATGCAGGTAGCATGAGCCGTACCTTCTATGTCGGCGACAACCTCACCGAGAAGGACATCCACGCAAAATTCGAGGATGGTATCCTCAAACTGAGTATTCCAAAACTCGAGACCGCTAAAATCGAGCAGAACAAATACATCGCAATCGAGTAAACTTTTCCTCTTGAATCTGCGTCACACAGTAAAGGGTCAAGGATCACATGGTCCTTGACCCTTTGTCGTTTCTGTGATATCTTTTATCTGTAGAAGTTCTATCCGATTCATCAGAGCCATTTGTTTCTTG
>URFD01000160.1 GCA_900547015.1 uncultured Oscillospiraceae bacterium
AAGATGTTCATATTCAATACCTTCCTTGTTTTTGATTGATTTCTTCGTGCTCCCCGCCCTCTGAGGGGGCGGGGAACGCAGCGTGAAGCGGAGTATTTAATAGCTCAGCAGGTGCCCCATGCGCTGCTGCTTGGTTTTCAGATAGAACAGGTCGTGCGCGGTCGCAGTCATCTGAATTGGGACACGTTCTGTAATCTCCAGACCGAACTCGGAAAGTTGGTATACCTTATCCGGATTATTGGTCAACAGGCGCAAACTATGTGCTCCCAGCTCCCGCAAAATCTGTGCTCCCATATAATACTCCCGTTCATCCCCATGGAAACCAAGGGCGAGGTTGGCTTCCAGAGTATCCATGCCCTGTTCCTGCAACTCGTAGGCACGCAGCTTATTTATGAGACCGATACCGCGCCCTTCCTGCCGCATATAGAGCAGGATGCCACGCCCCTCCTTTTCAATTTGCGTCATCGCCGCAGCCAACTGCTGTCCGCAATCGCAGCGCAGCGAACCGAACGTATCACCCGTCAGGCATTCCGAATGTACCCGACACAGGACATCCCGGCCATCACCGATTTCACCTTTTACCAATGCGATGTGATGCTCTCCGTTCAGGCGGCTCACAAAACCGTATGCGCGGAAGTCGCCGTATTTTGTCGGTAGATTTACGGCAGCCACCTGATCGACCAGCTTTTCGTGACACTTACGGTACTCTTGCAAGGCTTGGATGGTGATGAATTTGATTTGGAATCGTTCTGCCAGCTGTGCAAGTTCCTCCGTGCGCATCATAGTGCCATCGTCCCTCATGATCTCGCAGCAAAGCCCGCACTCTTTCAGCCCTGCCAGACGGCACAGGTCTACGGTGGCTTCTGTGTGGCCGTTCCGTTCCAGAACACCATTTTTCCTTGCTAAAAGTGGGAACATATGACCCGGTCGCCGGAAATCTTCTGCTTTTGCGTCTTCTGCTACACAGGCCAGCGCGGTAATAGAGCGTTCCGCAGCAGAAATGCCGGTCGTGGTTGAAATATGGTCGATGGACACGGTAAAGGCGGTTTCATGGTTGTCCGTGTTATGCCGAACCATCTGCGGAAACTTCAGCTTCTGTACAAAGGCTTCCGACATCGGCATACAGATCAGACCTTTGCCGTGGGTCGCCATGAAATTGACATTTTCTGTTGTCGCAAACTCAGCGGCACAGATAAAATCGCCCTCGTTTTCGCGTTCCGGGTCATCCGTTACCAAAATGATCTTGCCTTGTCTCAAATCTTCCAGAGCTTCCGGAATGGTATTGAATCTCATTGTTGTTTCTCCTTATTCAAATCCGTAGCGTATCAGCATTTCTTTCGTGACAGAGCTTTGCCGGTGTTCCTGCGGTATCGGCTGAAACAGCTTTTCGACATACTTGCCAAGGATGTCGGTCTCCAGATTTACCACATCGTTTTTGTGCCTTTGACACAGATTTGTACAGCTGACGGTGTGAGGGATGGTGGACACTGAAAACGCATCCGAACTGACTTCTGCCACCGTCAGGCTTATACCATCGACCGCGATGGAGCCTTTTTCCACGACATAGCGCAAAAGATTCGGTTCCGCATGGATGGTAAACCAGACCGCATTGTCGTCTTTTTCGATTCGCAGGATGCACCCGGTGCCATCCACATGACCCGCCACAATATGCCCGCCGAACCGTCCATCCGCAGCCATTGCCCGTTCCAGATTGACCCTGCTCCCGACCATAAGACCTGCAAGAGAGGAGCGGTTCAGGGTTTCATGCATAACATCGGCAGAAAAGCTGTCTGCAAAAAGCCGGGTAACGGTCAGGCAGATGCCATTCACTGCGATGCTGTCACCGATTTTTGTGTTTTCCAGAACGGTCCGTGCCTGAATGTTCAGCACTTCCGAATGCTGCCCATGCGTGATCTGCTTTACAGCTCCGACTTCTTCTATAATTCCAGTGAACATGGATACTCGACCTCGCTTTCAATCAGAATATCCTCGCCAAGATGGGTCAGGCTGCTGTTTTTCAGCCGGAATGCTGCACTCGGCACAGGAACTCCTGCACCTTCCACCGGTGTTTTTGCTTCCTGTCCGCCGAACAGCTTTGGGGCAATGTACGCCTGCACCTGTTGAACAACGCCGCTTTCCAGTGCTGCCCAGTTCAGTGTCCCTCCGCCTTCCAGAAGAATGCTGTCGATTTGTTCCTGACCAAGTTTTTCCATAAGTTGTACAAGGTCAATGTGACCGTTCCTTTTGTCCAGACAAATCACCCGGCACCCAGCCTGTCGATATATCGCCTGCCGTTTCGGGTCGGCGCAGCAGGTCGCAAGGATGGTCGGGATCTGTTTTGCTGTTGCGACCACCTGTGCTTGCAATGGTGTCCGCAGCTGAGTATCGCAGACGATGCGAACTGGATTTTTTCCGTTCTCCATGTGGCAGGTCAATAAGGGATCATCGGCAAGAATGGTTCCGACACCGACCATGATTCCGCTGAAACGATGCCGCTGTTGTTGAACATCCGCTCGGGCAGCTTCCCTTGTAATCCATTTGGATGCGCCCGTAACTGTGGCAATTTTTCCGTCCATTGTCATGGCATACTTCATAGAAACAAACGGGCGTTTTGTCGTTATAAAATGGAAGAATATCCGATTGAGTGCGTCGCATTCTTCCCGCAAAACGCCTTCCGTCACCGCTACCCCCTGCACCCGCAAAGCAGCAATTCCTTTTCCCGACACCAGCGGGTTTGGGTCTGCCGACCCCACTACGACCCGGCTGATGCCCGCTTCCAGAATAGCATTCACACACGGCGGCTGTTTCCCAAAATGACAGCAGGGCTCCAGCGTCACATACATCGTTGCCCCTTCGGGGTCAACAGCGCAGGATGCTAACGCATTTCGCTCCGCATGGGGCTGGCCATACCGTTCATGCCATCCCTGCCCGATGATCTGACCATCTTTTACAATGACAGCACCCACCATCGGATTTGGGGATGTCCATCCGCATCCTTTTTTAGCCAGTTCTAAGGCAAGACGCATATACTCTGTATCGTTCATCTCTCTGCCTCCAAATAAAAAAAGCCCCGAACCAGATTGTTCAGGACAAGGCAAACAGGCGCAGTATCTCCTGCGCAAAAAGAAAGCTCTGAAATGCAAACGCATCTCAGAGCAGCTTCCATGAGCACAGAGATCTTGTGGTTTCTCTATGCTTTCCTATCTTCTTTCATCCAGACTGTACTGTCGGCTTCGGAGTTTCACCGAATCATGCCTTGCGGCTCGTGGGCTGTACCA
>URFD01000161.1 GCA_900547015.1 uncultured Oscillospiraceae bacterium
GTCAGGGCCTTTCTCCGCTGTTCTTTATCAGTATAAGCACAAGCGCCAAAAAGTGTGCCTGCTGTTTGGCGCTCTTATCAAAATCCCGAAGGATGGTGATACTATGTTTCGATTCCGCGGCTTTACCCTGCGGGCAAACGATGCCGTCAATCTCGCTGTATCGCAAGCGAGCCTGCTTGGACACACCTACATCGGCAGCGAGCATCTTCTGCTGGGCCTGCTGCTGGAGGGCAGCGGTACGGCCTGTGCTGCTCTGTTGCAAAAGGGCATCGACCCGGAAGCCGTGCTGGACCTGCTGGTCAAAACGGTCGGCAGAGGGATTCAATCCAAACTCTCCTTGACCGACATGACCCCGAGGTGCCGACGGATTTTGGAGCAAAGCATGGTGGAAAGCAAGAAAAACGAAAGCGAGCTGGTCGGCACCGAACATATCCTGATGTCGATGCTTCGGGAAAAGGACTGCTACGGCGTGCGATTTTTGACCCAGATGGGGGCAGACCCCATTGTGCTGTATCGGGAGCTGCACGAGCCGATGTGCTTTCCGCCGGAGCGTCAGGAGGAAACCGGCAAGCACACCCCTCCCAAAAAGAAGGACGCTCCCCACACCATGCTGCTGGACAAATTCGGAACCGACCTGACCGAAAAGGCGCGCAGCAAACAGCTGGACCCCGTGATTGGGCGCGACAAGGAAATCGAACGGGTCATCCGCATCCTCTGCCGAAGAAGCAAAAACAACCCCTGCCTGATTGGAGAGGCTGGGGTTGGAAAAACCGCCATCGCCGAAGGACTGGCACAGCGGATTGCAGAGGGCAGCGTTCCCCGCTCCATCTGCGGCAAGCGGCTGATTGCTCTGGATTTGGTGGCGATGGTTGCCGGAACCAAGTACCGCGGCGAGTTTGAGGAGCGGGTCAAAAACATGATGGAGGAAGCGGCCAATGCCAAGGACATCATCCTGTTTATCGACGAGCTGCACAACATCATCGGAGCCGGAGCGGCGGAAGGCTCGATTGATGCCGCCAACATCCTCAAGCCACAGCTCTCCCGCGGGGAGATTCAGATGATGGGAGCCACCACCGTTGCGGAATATCGCCGCTACATCGAAAAGGACAGCGCACTGGAGCGCCGCTTCCAGAGCGTGCCGGTCGAGGAGCCCGACGAGGAGGCTGCCGTCCGCATCCTGCGTGGCATCCTGCCCAGCTATGAACAGCACCACGGAGTCACCATCAGCGAGGAGGCGGTCGAGGCAGCGGTGCGGCTCTCCCGACGCTATCTGACCGAACGGTTCCTGCCGGACAAGGCAATCGATTTAATGGATGAAGCTGCCGCCAAGGTCTCCCAGCAAAATTTCTCTCAGCCCAATTCAGAATATCAGCGGTTGGAGGAAGCCTTTCGGGAGCTGCACGAGCAGAAGGAAGCTGCCATCCTCCGACAGAATTTTGAGCTTGCTGCCTCGCTTCGGGACCGGGAAGCGCAGGCCTTGGAGGAGCTGAGCCTGTTTTCCGAGCGCAGTCAGCGTCAGGAGCGCCGGAAACAGCCCTGTGTGACGGTGCAGGATGTTGCACAAATCATCTCGGAGGGAACCGGAATCGAGGTTTCTGCGCTGATGGCGCGCACCCTGCCGCAATCGGTGCAGACCCGTCAGCTTATGCAGCTGGAGGAGCATCTCTCCCAGCGCGTCATTGGCCAGCCGGAGGCGGTTCAGGCGGTCTCACGGGCAATCCGACGCTCCCGTGTCGGGCTCAACGACCCAAACCGTCCCTGTGCCTCCTTCCTCTTTCTGGGGCCAACCGGCGTGGGAAAAACCGAGCTGTGCAAGGCTCTTGCTCAGGAGCTGTTTGGCTCGGATGACTGCATGATTCGTCTGGATATGTCCGAATACATGGAACAGCACTCGGTTTCCAGAATGATTGGCTCTCCTCCGGGCTATGTCGGCTTTGAGGAGGGTGGCCAGCTGACCGATTTAATTCGTCGTCGGCCCTACTCGGTCGTTCTGCTGGACGAGGTGGAAAAAGCCCACCCGGATGTTCTCAACCTGCTGCTCCAGATTTTGGAGGACGGGTACCTAAAGGACGCGCAAGGGCGCAAAGCCAGCTTCCGGAATGCCGTGATCATCATGACCTCCAACCTTGGCGCTCGCTATTTCTTTGAGCGGGGTGTGCTGGGCTTCGAGCAGGCCGACCGTGATAAAGCCCATACCTCCTCCCAGAAAATCTCCGCTCAGGTGATGGAGGAGCTGCGCCGCCACTTCTCTCCGGAGTTCCTCAACCGCATCGACGAAACGATTCTGTTCGGCAAGCTCGGTCCGGAGGAGCTGGAAAAAATCTGCCAGAATCTCCTGTCCCAGCTCTCTCTGCGGATTGGCGCCTTAGACCTGCGGCTGGACTGCACACCTGCCGCACGGCGGGAACTGTGCGCCCAAGGCTACAGTCCCCGCTACGGAGCCCGTCCGCTACGCCGTACCGTCCAGCGGCTGATTGAGGACCCGGCAGCCGAGATGATTCTTCGCGGCGAGCTGTACCCGGACAGCACTCTGGTCTGCGACTACTGCGAGGAGGAGCACGCCATCCGTCTGCACACTGCCGACTAAACAGCAAGGAGCAGTAAGCCATCGGGCTTACTGCTCCTTCATTTCGTTTTGCTGTGACAGGTCGTCTGCGTCCACGCTCTGCCACTGTGCCAACTCTTGGTCCTCCCTGTCCTTTTCCACAAAGATATCCTCCTTGGAAACGATGTCCTCCGGCTTTTCGTAGGGCACCGTAACTAGATGCGGATAGGGGATTCGCAGACCGTTCTGGTCAAAAATTTCCTTGACTGCAAGGCGAATCCCGCGCTCCACCTCCCAGTGCTTGAGGGGCTTTACCTTGCACAAAATACCGATGTCGATGCTGGACTGATTAAAGTTGGTGATGCCCTGCACAAAGGGCGGCTCCTCAATCAGCTCCTCGTGTTCGCGCGCATACTGGCTGACCGCCCGGTCAATCAGCTCGATGACCTTTCGGGTGTCCGATTCATAGGAGGTCGGGATGGTCACCGCAGCTACCGAATTTCCCTTGTTATAGTTGATGACCCGCGTGATGGCTCCGTTCGGGATGATAATCTGGTCGCCCTTCATCGAGCGCAGGTAGGTCACGCGCATTGCGGTTGCCTCCACCGTCCCCTCTACATCATCGATTTTGACATAATACCACATTGGTTAAGTCCCACTATTACCAGATGTACATAATGCTTATCGTCAGTGTTGCAGATAGGACGATAGTCCAG
>URFD01000162.1 GCA_900547015.1 uncultured Oscillospiraceae bacterium
GCCGTGCTTGCGATCCTCCTCCGGATGGGCGCTGATATACAGATATCCCAAGAAATCGTCCATTGCCGCCGCACCCCTTTGCACGGGGTGGAAATCGACGCCACCCAGATTCCCGACCTGGTTCCCATCCTCGCCGTCGCCGCCGCCGTCGCCGAGGGAGAAACCCATATCACCGGCGCCGCCCGTCTCCGGCTCAAGGAGAGCGACCGGCTGGCCGCCACGGCGGACGGCCTGAGCCGTCTCGGTGCCCAGGTGGAGGAACGGCCGGACGGCCTGATTCTGCGGGGCAGGGCCCGACAGAGAGGGGGACGGGTTTCCGGCTACCAGGATCACCGCATCGTCATGAGCAGGGCGGTGGCCGCGGGCTGCGCCCCCACACAGCGAGGAGGACGAAGATATGGGATACAAACAGGAATTTATCGAGTTCATGGTGCGCTCGGGCGTGCTGACCTTTGGCGATTTCGTGACCAAGAGCGGCCGTCAGACCCCCTATTTCATCAACACCGGCAACTACAAGACCGGTTCCCAGATTGCAACACTGGGTAAATTCTACGCACAGTGCATCATGGACGAGTGCGGCGACAACTTCGACGCAATGTTCGGCCCAGCTTACAAGGGAATCCCGCTTGCAACCTCCGCAGCCGGCTCTCTGGCAAGAGATTTCGGGGTTGACAAGCCATACTTCTTTAACCGTAAAGAAGCAAAAGACCACGGCGAAGGCGGCAGTCTGGTCGGCTACCAGCCAAAAGACGGCGACCGCATCATCATCATCGAGGATGTCATCACCGCAGGCACCGCAGTACGCGAGACCGTTCCGCTCCTGCTCAACGCTGCCAAGGTCACCGTTCCGGATATGTTCATCTCGGTCAACCGCTGCGAGGTTGGACAGACCCCAGGCAAAACCGCTGTCATGGAAGTGAAGGAACAGTTCGGCATCAATGTTCATGCCATCATCACCGTTGCCGACATTCACGAATACCTCAAAACCAAACCGGAATACGCTTCGGTTCTCACCAACATGGAGCGCTACATGGAGCAGTACTGCATCCTGTAATTCCCTAGCTCTTCCGACAGGCACACAAGATTTTCTTGTGTGCCTGTTTTTTTGTTGCCGCTTCTCCATTTGCTTCCAGCCCTGTTTCGATGTATAATATAAGACAAATCCATACAGGAGGTGCCACCCCGATGAAAGCACCGAAAAAGCCGCTGCCCGCCAAAGCCATCCTGCTTGTTTCCTCCCTGATTTTGGCGATTTGTCTGGCAGGGCTGCTCACCCTCGACCCCTTCCTTGCCGGACACCCTCAAAAAATCGAACAAACCCTGTCGGACGGGACCTCCTGCTCCGCTCAATATTACGCCGGGCATCGGGAAGCCGCCTTCCTGATGATGGTTCCCGACGGTGACTGCTCCCACAAGCTCCTGCTGCGGGAATTGCTCAAGCAGGATTTTCCGGTTCTGTGCGTCGAATCCGCCGCCCACCCCGACCAAGATGCTGCTCGGCAAAGCCATCTGCTCGAACAGGCAAGTCATCTGCTCGAACAGCACTCGGGCATTTTGGCCGACGCTCAGGTTTGGATTGGGATACACAGCGGAGCCAACACCCTGATTGACCAAATGATGCTGGGCACCACCGCCGGAAAGGCGGCTCTGCTCCTCTCTCCGGAGCTTAGCAGCGAGCGCATCGATGATGCCATCATCGTCAACGGCAACTACCAGAGCCAAAGCGAGTGGATTCAGTCGCTTTCTCCCGATATGGTTCGCCAGCCCATCCTGCTGCTGACCTCCAACCGCGACGATGTTGCCACTCCCTATCAGATGACGCTGATGTACAACCGCTTCTCCTCGGATGACATCATCCACATGGGCGGTGTTTATCACGCAGACCGAAACAATGTCTGGCTGTCCATCACCGACAGCGGATACCACGCAACCCTTCCCTTCCACACCCAGACCCTCTCTGAGGTCACCTCCTTCCTCAACCGCATTTCGGAGGAGCCGTGGATTGCGAAGTCTGCTCTGCCACAGCTCCAGAACGGTCTGCTGGTTGGTCTGTGTCTTTCCTTGCTGACTGCGCTGATTTCCGGCGCTCGGGTAGCCGAAGGCTTCGCTCCGCAGGTTACCTACAGTCTCCCCGATGCCCTCAAGCTGGAACATCCTAGCCGACTGCTGGGGATGCTTGGGCTGTCTTGGCTGCCTGCGCTGGTTGTCCTGCCGATTGGCTGGGTTCTTCTCCACCGCTTCCCGACCAAGCTGGGGTATCTGCTTTTTCTGTGTTTTTTTGCCTTTGCCCTTTCCCGCCGCATCTTCACCCAGCTGTTTTTCCATCGAGGCCTGTCTGTCTTTCAGGCAAGTTCCGTCTCCCCCAAAGCCCTGCTGTCCGGCGTCCTGATTGCTGCTGCTTCCTTTGCGGCTCTGCTCGTGCTGGTCACCCGCATCACCCATGTTCCCTTTTTCCCGCTTTCGTGGCCTTTGGGCATCAGCGTCCTGCTGGCGCTTTCCCTCTTTTCCCGAGAGTTGCTGACCGTTTGGGAGCTGCTTTCCATCAGTAGCCCGCTGTCGATTCAGGCAGGAGCCGTCCTGCTGTTCGCTCTCCCGACCGCGCTCCTCCTGCTCCTCTGCTCCATCTTTGCCGGCAGCAGCGCGATGCTCTGGTCGCTGTGCTTCGCCGGGATTCTTGCGGTACATTTTTGGGTCAGCCGCTGCTGCTTCTCTCTGTGCGGCAGACGGGAGCTGTCCAATCTTCTGGGATTGCTCGCTGTTTGTCCCGCCATCCCTTATCTCATCAGCCTTGCCTAAACATTATGGGAGCGCTGCTCCCGGAAGGAGTGTCCATCTTGATCTGCAAAACTGTCAACCTCGAACAAAATCTTCCTCTGGCTTCCGAAGCCTCGGTGCGCCTGAGCCAAGAAATCCGCCTTGCAAAATGCTCGCGCTGCCGCGCCCTCAAGGTCATCCACGGATACGGCTCCTCCGGCAAGGGCGGAGCTCTCAAGACCGCTTGCCAGAAGCTGTGCACCGAGCGTCAGCGCTCCGGGATGATTCGTCATTTTGTGCGCGGAGAGGAATTTACCCCCTTCACCGATGCAGGCCGCAAGGCGATCGAAATCTGTCCGCAGCTGAAAACGGATGTCGATTTCGGCAGACAAAACGACGGCATCACCATCATTCTGTTTTGATCGAATTTGAGT
>URFD01000163.1 GCA_900547015.1 uncultured Oscillospiraceae bacterium
ATAAAACAGACAAAAAAGACAGATGACTTTTTCAAATAGCCATCTGTCTTTGGTATTAATTTTCACTCAGCAGCATACGGTCGTTGTTCAGTTCCTGCCGACTTTCCTTTTTAAAGCGTTCCATCAGCTGCGGAACCGTCATCTGGCTGCGTTCCTCGCCGCTGATATCCAAAATCACTCTGCCGCCGCTCATCATGATGGTGCTATTTCCCACCTTGAGCGCGGAGGAGATGTTGTGCGTAATCATCATGGTGGTGATTTTGTTGTCTCCCACAACCTGCTTGGTGATTTCCAGCACCTTTTCCGCTGTAGCGGGATCTAAGGCTGCCGTGTGCTCATCCAGCAGGAGCAGCTTTGGTGTTACCATTGTACACATCAGCAGGGTGATTGCCTGACGCTGTCCGCCGGAGAGCAGTCCAATCGGAGAATCCAGCCGGTCCTCCAGTCCCAAATCAAGCCGAGCAAGCTGTTCCTGGAAAAAGCTGCGTTCCTTTTTGCTGGTTCCAAAGCCGAAGTGACGCTGTTTGGAACGAAGATAGGACAATGCCATATTTTCTTCCACCGTCATGGAAGGAGCGGTTCCCTTCATTGGGTCCTGAAAGATTCTACCAATCATCCTTGCCCGCTGATATTCCGGAAGGAAGGTGATGTCTGTTCCGTCCAGTCGGATTCTGCCCTCATCCGGGAAAAAGCTGCCGGCAATCAGATTGAACAGGGTGGATTTTCCGGCGCCGTTCGAGCCGATGATGGTAACAAAGTCACCGGGATTGACCTGAAGATTCAGGTGGTCCATCGCCAGCTTTTCATTGACCGTTCCGGGATAAAAGGTTTTGGTCAGGTTCTTGATTTCCAACATCACGCTCTCCCTGCCTTTCTGATTTTTGCCATCTTCCGAGATTCCTTGATGGCTGGATAGGACATTGCCAGTGCAACGATTAATGCTGTGATGAGCTTGAGGCTGGATGCCGAGAAGTTCAGCTCCAATGCCTGTGCGATAATCAATCGGTAGATCACCGAGCCGACCACCGCTGCGATTGCTCCAGCCAAAATGGTCAACCGTTTGACGAAAATTTCCACAACGATTTCGCCGATAATCAGCGACGCCAATCCGATTACTACCATACCAATCCCCATTCGAACCTCTGCATAGCAGTTGTAATGGGCAATCAGCGCACCCGACAAGGATACACAGGCATTGGCAGCAGCCAATCCAACCGACTTTGTGAAGTTTGCATTGACGGAGGAGGAACGAACCATGTCCTCATTGTCGCCGGTTGCCCGAACAGACAGACCGAGCGGTGTGCTTAAAAACAGAACCACAATGATGACCAGAAGTGCCGCAGCCAGTCCCGACAGGAGCATTCCCTGCAAGTTTTTCCCGACCAGCTGACCAAAAGCATGGTAGATACTTTCGTCTTGAGTAATTGGAAGGTTTGCCTTGTTGTCCATCACCATCAAATTGATGGAGTACAGCGCTGTCATCGTGATGATGCCTGCCAGAATTGGCTGAATCTTCATCTTTGTCTGGAGAAACGCAGTAACCAAACCTGCCATCGCTCCTGCCATCCCTGCGACCAGAATACCAAGAACCGGATGTCCTGCCAGTGTGCATGACACTGCTACAGCCGCCCCCAATGTAAAGCTGCCATCCACCGTCAAGTCCGGAATATTCAAAATTCGGTACGAGAGGAACAATCCCAGAACCATCAGAGAATAAATCAGTCCCAGCTCGATTGAGGATAGGAACGAAAACATACTCATCATCGAAACTCTACCACCTTTTTCAAACACTCTCTCAATTTATTCACCCATCAGGGTTGCATTGTCCGCAATTTCTGCCGGAATCTCTACGCCGATTGCCTCTGCTGTGGACTTGTTGATGAAGGTTCCAAACTCATCCAGTGATTCTACCGGAACCTCGCTGACCGGAGTGCCTTCCAAAATGCTCTTTGCCATCTTAGCAGTTTGCTGACCCAGCTTGTCGTATTCGATACCAACTGTTGCGAAGCCGCCATCCTGTACCATCGAATCTGCACCAGTGTAGATTGGAATCTTGTAATCGAGGCCGACCTGTGCCAGCACCTTCATCGCCTGTGCAATGGTGTTATCGATTGGAACATAGATTGCATCCACATTCTGTGCCAGAGACTGTGCGGCCTGCTGGAGCTCCGAAACCTCGCTGATGGTCATGAGCTGTGTTTCGTATCCCATCTTTTCTGCTTCCTGGATTGCCTTTTCTGCGGTGACCTGCGAATTGATTTCCGAGGTTGTGTACATGAAGCCAATCTTCTTGACATCCGGGGTCAGCTTCTGGCACAGCTGCATGACCTCATCGACCGGAATAGCATCCGAGGTGCCGGTCAGATTTTTGTCCGGGTGCTCAGGGTCTGCAACCAGCTTTGCTTCAACCGGGTCAGTGACAGCGGAAAAAACGATTGGAATATCACTGGTGCTGGCAGCCGCGGCCTGTGCGGTTGGGGTTGCGATGGCAACAATCATATCCACATTGTCTCCCACAAATTTTTTACAGATGCTGCTCAGGTTGGTCTGCTCTCCCTGTGCGTTCTGAATATCGAACTCGACCTTATCTTCGCCGTAGCCCAACGATTCCATCTCGGCCAGGAAGGACTCTCGAATGGTATCCAGCGAGGTGTGCTCCATAATCTGAACCACGCCAATTTGCAGCTTGCCGGCGCTGTCTGCCGAGCTGCTCTTCTGCTCTGTTCCGTTCGAGCAACCTGCCATTGTTGCCATCATCATACCTGCCATCATTACGCTCATAAACTTTTTCATAACTACAACTCCTTTTTATCTTGTTGTTTGTTCCGCTCAAATTGCCAGAGCGGGTCCGATAATCGTGAGTTAGCTTTTTGTCTTCAGCGGAGCAGTCCTGCAATAAAAAAGCACCCATCCCTGCAAAAACTTGCAAGGACAGATGCTAAAAGATCTGCGGTACCACCTTGATTGATGTCAAAGACATCCACCTCATCAGAGCGCCAACACGCCCCTTGCCCTGTAACGTGAGCATACGTCGCGGGATACTTGGCCTGCGGCCTTTCATCGCGCCCTCGGGAGTCCATTTGTCCGCCCCGCGTTCCGTCCGGGCTCTCAGCATTCCCGGCTCTCTGTGCGTGC
>URFD01000164.1 GCA_900547015.1 uncultured Oscillospiraceae bacterium
GAAGAAGATGCCGAGGAGCAAATAGAGAAAACCAGTCTTGAAATGGATGCGGACGGCTTTGCCGATTGGGAGGATTCCTCTGACGGTGCGCCGGAGGACGAGACACTGGAGGAAGCGCTTGCAGAGGAACGCACGCTGGAGCTGGAAAGCGAGCTGGAGCAGGACGAGCATCCCAGAGACTATCATGCCGAGCTGGAGGACGAGGAAGAGGAAGCCGCACCCACCAGCGAAAAACGGCTCAAGCGGGAAATTCGTGCAGAGGCTCTGCGGCGGCTGGAGGAAGCAGCCCGGACGGAATCCGATTTTCTGACTGTGGTAGACGAGTGGAACAAGCTGGACAGAAATCGGGAACGCCGAGAGCGTGACCACGAAAACCTGCGCGGGGATGTTCCGTTGGAGTTTCAGGCTGTGCCTGATCCGAAGATTGCTCCCCTCTGGATGAACCTGCCAAGATTCCGCCAGCTTTGTCAGGGAAATTTTCTCGACATCATCTTCTCCTGTCCCTACGAGCTGCACGAGCTGACAGCAAACCGTTTTCTCTCCAAGCTCTTTTTCACCCTCAGTGATGAACAGAAGGAGGTGCTGTACTACCTGTTCGTTAAGCAATACAGCACCACAAGGCTTGCTGCCATCCGTGGGCAGTCTGACCGGAACATCCGAAAGCTGCGGATGACCATTCGGAAAAATCTGCAAAAGCGGATGTACGAGCATCTGAGTGAAAAGCTGGAGAAGGACTACAGCATTACTCTGCGGGAGCGCGAGTTCGTGGAGGAATATGAGGCACTGCTGCAAACCATGGGCAAGGATGCCGTGATCCGCCGGGAAAACAAAGCCAAACCGAGAAAAAAGAAAGCCGCCCTTGACGATGCCAAGGACGGTTGATACAATAGTAATATGGTTAATATACAGTTGGATTACGAATTGAGAGGAACAGCGCCATGAAGAATCTCTTTGAGCAGTCTCGCTCCCATTGGGTGCGGTATGACCGCTATGAACTGAAAACCGCCGCAGACGGAAAGCGATATATCACGCCGGGGAAGAATGCCAAGCCCGACATCTATAATCCTCTGAAGGAAGCACCGGGAATCGTGTTGGATGCGCTGAATGTGGGAATGCTGATGATGAACCGCAGTCCGGAGGACGAGGTGCAGAATGCCATTCTGGAGTTTGTAACCCATTACGGCCTGCTGGGTCTGATGACGGCGCTGCCCACCACGCCGTCCTTTATGGACTATGAAAGGGTGTATCTGCCGAAAAACCATTTCATCAAGGCGGAATCCATGGAAACCGAGGACTATCTGGCGCTGTTCTATCCCTTTGACCAGCTGGATGTGGTGAAACAGGGTGTTGAGTCCAGTTGGAGCGTATCCGGTGATCGAACAATGGTGGCGCTGACTATGACCTTTGCGAGTGAACCCATGGCGAAAACCATGAGCTTCCAGCGGGAATATGCCGAGCCTTATGACTGGGTGGCGCAGCAGTTCAAGGACTGGGCTTTCACCCTGACCACTTCCATTCTGTATTACAACGATTATGACCTGATCGACGAGGATACCCGCAATCTGTACCGCAAGGGTATGGCTGCCTTCGGCGGCATTGCACCCAGCTATCATATTGAGCTACTGGACAAGCCGACCATCTATTGGGATTTTCATTCCCTGCTGCTGGGCGTCCAGATGATGTTCAGCTTCCTACTGGTGGACGGAGAGAAACCCCTGCGGCTGTGCAAGCACTGCCAGAAGGTGTTTCTGAGCAGCCGCTCCAATTCCGCTTTTTGCAGCCCCCGGTGTAAGAATCAGTATAATGTCTATAAAAGCCGGGGGAAGAAAACCAGCGAAGAAGATTGAGGTGAAACGACATGGCAGACGCCAAGAAGGATAAACTGCAAATCCGCAACAGCACAGTGGATTTCCTTGTGTTCACGAAAGATGCCCATGAGGATGGCATTGAGGTACGGGTACAGGATCACGACGTCTGGCTGACGCAAAAGGCCATTGCACAGCTTTTTGATGTAGACCGGAGCGTTGTGACAAAGCACCTGAAAAATGTATATGAAAGCGGCGAATTGTCCGAAGATTCAACTTGTGCAAATTTTGCACAAGTTGCGGATAACGGAAAAACCTATCACTATAAGTTCTATTCGCTGTCCGCCATCATTGTCGTAGGCTATCGAATCAATTCCGGCAGAGCCACGCAGTTCCGCCAGTGGGCAACCAAGGTTCTGGACACCTTCACCAAGCAGGGGTATGTGCTGGACAAGAGCAGGCTTATCAACGGGCAAATCTTCGATGAGGATTACTTCGACCATCTGATTTCCGAGATTCAGGAGATTCGAGCCAGTGAGCGGCGCTTTTACCAGAAAATCACGGATATTTACGCCACCGCTGTGGACTACTCTCTTGATAGCCAGACCACAAAGGATTTCTTCGCCACGGTTCAGAACAAGATGCACTATGCCGTCCATGGCAGCACGGCGGCAGAGGTCATTATGGCACGAGCCGATCACACCAAGGAACACATGGGGCTGACCTCATGGAAGAATGCTCCTGACGGCAAGATTGTCAAGGCAGATGTGTCCGTTGCAAAAAATTACTTATCCATGGATGAAATGCAGGAACTGAACGAAATCGTCACCATGTATCTGGACTATGCTACCCGGCAGGCCAAACGGCATATTCCTATGACCATGGCAGATTGGGCCTCCAAGCTGGACGCTTTTCTGCAATTTAACGATGCAGAGATTCTGCGAGATAAGGGAAAGGTCACCGCTGCCATTGCAAAAGCCTTTGCGGAAAGTGAGTTTGAGCAGTACCGTGTCATTCAGGATCGGCTGTATCAGAGTGACTTTGACCGGCTGGTAGCCAGCACGGAGCAAAAGAACTAAAACGCAGAAACGCCCGTTATCGGCCATGTTGCCAATAACGGGCATTTGTCATTCATATACAAGCTCGGTCAAAACGATTTCCTCCGCACGGCTGCGGATGCTGTTCATGCAGCG
>URFD01000165.1 GCA_900547015.1 uncultured Oscillospiraceae bacterium
GGTGGACTGCGGAAATTCCACCCTGTTTTTCTGGTGATAATACTTGCCTACAGCGGGACAAAGTGCTAAAATAATTATCTGCATCAACCAAATTCCTGAAAGGTGTGTTTTCTGTGTTTTCCAAAAAAGATTTGCAGCGCTTAATCGTGCCGCTGATTATTGAACAATTTCTTGCCATCACCATCGGCATGGCAGATACCGTCATGGTTGCCAGCTGCGGCGAGGCGGCCGTCTCGGGTGTCTCTCTGGTAGACTCCATCAACATCCTGTTAATCAATATCTTCTCTGCGTTGGCGACCGGCGGCGCTATCATTGCCTCCCAGTATATCGGGAGAGAGCAGATGAATAAGGCCCGCGAATCTGCCAAGCAGCTGGTTCTGTCGGTCTTTGTCCTTTCCGCTGTGATTGGCGGAATCTGCATCTTTGGCGGCCCGCAGATTCTGGGCTTTCTCTATCACGACATTGACCACAGCGTTATGGGAAACGCAGAAATCTACTTCTTTTTAACCGCTTTGTCCTACCCCTTCATCGCCCTGTATAATGCCGGAGCCGCCTTGTTCCGCGCGATGGGCAACTCAAAAATTTCGATGATTATTTCCATCGTGATGAACTTTATCAACATCGGCGGAAATGCCCTGTTCATCTTCGGTTTCCAAATGGGCGCTGCCGGTGCGGCGCTGGCGACCCTGATTTCCCGTGTCATCGGTGCGGTCTTTATTCTGGTGCTTCTGCGCCGTCCAAGCAACAGCATCTACATCGAATCCTATCTGCATCTGGAATTCCACCCCAAGATGATTCGCAGCATTTTGGAAATCGGAATTCCAAACGGACTGGAAAACGGAATGTTCCAGCTGGGCAAAATCATCATTCAGGGCATGATTGCCTCCTACGGCACAGCGGCAATCGCAGCAAATGCCGTCTCCACCTCGATTGCAGGCTTCCCGATTATTCCAGGAACTGCCATCGGCTTGGCGATGATTACCGTGGTCGGCCAGTGTGTCGGCGCCGGACGCTATGAGGAGGCCAAGCGCTACACCCTGAAGCTGACCGGGCTGTCCTATCTGTTCATGCTGGTGCTCAACCTGATCATTGCGCTGTGGTGCGCTCCAATCGTCGGCCTGTTCAACCTTTCCGCCGAGGCCAGCTCTACCGCAGAGCAGATGCTGCTGTGGCACAGTCTGTTCTGTGCGGTTCTGTGGCCGGCTGCCTTCACCATGCCGAACGGTCTGCGAGCTGCCAACGATGTCAAGTTCACCATGACCGTTTCGGTCATCTCCATGTGGCTGTGCCGAATCTGCATGAGCTATGTCTTTGGCACCATGATGGGCATGGGCGTTCTGGGAACCTGGTTTGCGATGTTCCTCGACTGGGTTTTCCGCATTATCTTCTTCGTCATCCGTCTGCGCTCCAACAAATGGCAGCATCGAGAAATGCACCAAAAGATGGCTGCCGAGATCTAACCCACAAAAAACCAGCGACTCGAAAAATTTCGGGCCGCTGGTTTTTATTTTCAGCTCTTTTATTTGTTGATGTCCAAAGCATCCAGCGCAAACCAGAAGGTACTGCCTTCGCCAAGCTTGCTTTCGACTCCATACTGCGCTCCGTGCTGCTGGAGGATTTCCCGAACAATGCACAGCCCCAAACCACTGCCTGACAGCAGCTGGTCCTGCTGATTCTTGTCGGCACGGTAGTATCGGTTCCAGATTTCGGAAAGCTGCTCCTCCCGAATTCCAGCGCCGTTATCCCGGACGCAGACGCAGACACGGCGGTCCTGTAATCTTTGAATCACCGTGATTTCTTTCTTTTTTCCGGCGTGCTGGATGGCGTTATTGATGAGATTATAAACCACTCGACTGATTTCCAGCTCATCTGCCCGCACCCAAACACGGCAATCCTTTTCCAGCTGAATCCGGCAGCCCTGATGTGCTGTCAGCCGCTGGAACCGCTCCACGGTTTCTGAGAGCAGGTCGGTCAGACAGAAGGTCTTGCGGTGCAACTGGCGATTCCCGCTGCTGAGCTTGGAAAGCTCTAGAATATCATTCACTAAGAAAGACAGCCGCTGCGCCTCGTCCATGATGATTTGAACATTTTCCGGTGTGTTTTCTTCGGGGATGTCCCGCATCACCTCGGCATATCCAAGAATCATCGTCAGCGGTGCACGCAGGTCATGGGAAATATTTGCAACCAGTTCCTGTCGTAGTTGTTCTGTTTGGGAAAGGTTCTGCATTGCATGGTTCAGGGCTTGACCAAGCTCCCTGATTTCCCGACTGCCCTGCTCCGAAAAGACGGCCTTTGGTTCGCTTTTCAGGAGCTGTGCCTGCCTGGTCAACTTTTTGATTTGTCTGTTCCTGCGCTGTCGAAGGGCCAAAGCCAGCATCAGCACACACAGTCCTGCTGCCAGCGCTGTCAGCGCGATCTGGACCCGCAGAACCCTTGTGGTCGTCCGCGACGGTGTAATCGCAGAGCGGACCAGCACCAATACCGGGGAGCCATCTTGGAGAGAGACCATGTTCGCACAGGTCATAATCCTTCGACCTTCATGCTCCTTCCAAAACAGCTTCTTTTTTCTGTCGCCGGTGTTGGGCGGCGCATTGAAGCGCGTTGTCTGCTCCCAAATCGCACCGCTGGAAATGCTGTCCTTGTCGCAGAGCGTGGTCAGCTCCTGTTGGCTGTATTCTGCCAGAGAGTTTTCGCAGACACTCTGCGGCTCAAGGAGGTCCAAGCCCTGCTCATCGACAATGCGGGTTTCAATGCCGCCCGAGGAAAGCCGGGCAACACGCATATCCAAATCTTCTTTTTCGATATTTCGGGAAATCTCGGTCAGGGCTGCACGCAGCTGCCAGGTCTTGATCGTGCGATAGCTTACCTCTCCTCCAAACAGCTGGAGGATGCACAGAGCCGCAAAAGCCGCAGCA
>URFD01000166.1 GCA_900547015.1 uncultured Oscillospiraceae bacterium
TACCAGAACCAGGCTCATTCCCAGACTTATAAAATTTTTCTTTCTGTACATAACGCATTTTCTCCTTATCTGTCGTAAATATAGTATATTACTACAATACTTTATTTCGACAGATAAAACAAGATTTTTTTATACAATGTTATCGCCACCCACATTTTGATTTAAAAAGAAACAACCTATTCTTTCCTATCAGGTTTTTGCAATAATCATTATATCATATCCTGTCAATAAAATCAAATGTTCCTCCCTGCCGGCTGCATAACCGGATTGCGGGAGGGATGATGGCCGGAAAGAAGCGCATTGACCAAGGCCCAAAGGAGTGGAGCCACCGAAAGCAGCAGCCCGATGAGCTTCATCTGCTCATTGGAGAGGGTCGTTGTTTCGAAAATGGTTCTGCCAATCGGATGCCAAACGGAAAAGCACATAACGCCCAACGAAACACAGACTGCCGCAATCAGTTTCAGGTTGTTGAAAATCGGGATGTGAAGCAGGGTGCGTGTTTCTGACTTACACTCAAAAACATGAATCAGCTGTGTCAGAATCAAAGTAACCAGCGCGCCGGTTCTTGCGGTTTCGAGACTTGCTCCACCGGTCAGCAGCATGGAAAATACCGCTACGGTCGTTAGTCCAATCAAAATACCGCGAAACAGAATCACGCTCAGCAGTCCGCCGGAGAAGATGGAATCGCTGCTGCGCCGCGGCTTCATCTCCATAACATCCCGGTCCGGAGGGTCCAGTCCCAGAGCAATCGCAGGCAGACCATCCGTCACCAGATTGATGAGCAGGATTTGGATTGGGAGCAACGGAACCGGCATCCCCATCAGCATTGCCAGAAACATGGTGACAACCTCGCCGATATTGCAGGACAGCAGGTAGCGGATAAACTTGCGGATATTGCGGTAAATCACGCGGCCCTCCTCGATTGCGCTGACAAGGGTGGCAAAATTGTCATCCATCAAAATGACCGAGCTTGCCTCCTTGGTGACATCGGTTCCGTTTTTCCCCATTGAAACCCCGATGTTGGCTTCCTTGACCGCCGGTGCGTCGTTGACACCATCGCCTGTCATCGCCACAATATTGCCCTGTGCCTTGAACCCCTTGACAATCCGCAGCTTATGGGCCGGGCTTACTCTGGCAAAGACGCTGGTTTGCGGCAGGACGCGAAGAAAGCTTTCCTCATCCATCGAATCCAGCTGTTCCCCGGTCAACACCTGACTGCCCGGTGTCAGAATTTTTAATTCGGAGGCAATCGCACAGGCAGTTTGCTTGCTGTCACCGGTAATCATCACCGGCCTGATTTGCGCCCTTCGGCACTTGGCAACCGCTTCAAATGCTTCCTTTCGAGGTGGGTCTATCATCCCTGCCAAACCGCAAAAGATGAGGTTCTGCTCGGCACAATCTCCGGTTCCGGAAATTTTTCGCCAGCACAGTGCCAGAATACGCATGGCATTCCCAGCCATTTTGTCGTTTTCCTCCAAGATACGCTGGCGCTGACTGGATGTTAGTGGAGATACAGTTCCCTCCTTTTGAATCCGAGAGCAACGGGGCAGCAGCAAATCGGGCGCTCCTTTGGTAAACATCAGCAGCTCCCCTTCCCGCGTACGAACCAGTACCGACATCATCTTCCGTCGGGAATCAAAGGGAAGCTCCTTTAGGACGGTACAGCCGCTGGAAGAAAATTCCACTCCTCCCTTTGCCGCTGCCACTGCAAGTGCTGCTTCGGTCGGCTCTCCCTCTACCTCAATTTGTTTTGGATGTGTGCCTCTGCGCTTTCCACCGCTTGTAACACGAGCGTTGGAACACACCGCCGCAATCTCCAGCGCCCGATGCAGGTCGGGGTCTGCGCCACACTCCATGCCATTCCGGCTGATTTCCCCGGATTCCAAGCCATTCCCACTGACCGAATATTTCTTTTGTCCGCAGCAAATCTGCTTGACCGTCATTCGATTCTCGGTCAAGGTTCCCGTTTTATCCGAGCAGATTACATTGGCGCAGCCGAGCGTTTCCACGGCATGAAGCCGACGAATGACCGCATTCTTTTTGACCATCCGGTTGACCGACAGTGCAAGCGCAATGGTCACGATGGCAGGCAGACCTTCCGGGATTGCCGCGACTGCCAGCGATATCCCGGTAATCAGCATATCCATCACATCTTCGCCGCGCAGGACGCCGACTCCTGCCACAACTGCACAAATCAGCAGACATCCGAGGGCAATCATGCGGCCCAGCTGGTCGAGCTTTTTCTGCAAGGGAGTTTGTTCCTCTTCAATCGAATCCAGAAGAACTGAAATTTCTCCCATGCGGGTGTCCTCACCGATGGCAGAAACAATCGCTTTGCCATGTCCGCGGGAAACGATGGTTCCCATGAAAGCGCAGACCTGCTCCGAGTTGTCGTTGCTGCGGTAATCGGTATTGCTTTTTTCTACCGGAACTGATTCCCCCGTCAGGAGGGATTCGTCCAGCATCAGGGCTTGATTCTCCAGAATACGGCAATCGGCCGGCACGCGGTCCCCGGCTTTGAGCAGAATCAAGTCCCCAATCGTAACCTCTCGAGCAGGAATATTCTTAGATTTGCCGTCCCGAACCACCGTTGCAGATGGCGCTGCCAGCTCACCGAGCTTTTCCAAGGAACGCTCGGTGCGGTATTCCTGAAAAAAACTCAGCAATGCATTGAGAAAAACGATGGCAACAATGGTCAGGGCCTCCATCCGTTCGCCCATCATCAGGGAAATGGCAGTAGAGCCCAGCAAAATCAGAGTCATCAGGTCCTTGAACTGTGACAAAAAGATGGCGAATGGATGCTTCCGACGGCGCTGTGCCAGCAGGTTCTCTCCATACTCCACCTGATTCTTCTGTGCCTGACGCTCGGTCAGGCCGGGAT
>URFD01000167.1 GCA_900547015.1 uncultured Oscillospiraceae bacterium
TTCCATAAATCACCGGAAACCCTCTTGCACTTTTTTGTGAAAAGCGGTTTAATAAGAACATATTTAAATGTGCTTTTAGATGGAACTCGTATGAAACGGCAAAGGGGGGATGAGGATGCTGTCGATTAAGGGAACCGGAGTTTTTCGGGATATTGTCATCGGACGCCTGATTTTTTATGAGCGCCAGTTTTTTAAGGTAGCCAAGGAGCGAATCCAAGACATCCAGCGGGAGCTGCTGCGCTATCACCAGGCACAGCAGGAAGCAGTCCGTCAGGTCGATTTGCTGCATCAGCTCGCCTTGCGGGAGGTTACCGAAGAAAACGCCGCTATCTTTCAGGCGCACAACATGATTTTGCAGGACATGGACTTCAACGGCTATGTTCTGGATGTGATTCAAAATCAGCAGGTCAATGCAGAATATGCAGTTCAGCAGGCAGCAGATACCTTCTATGAGATGTTTTCCAGCATCGAAGACTCCTACCTCAAGCAGCGTGCGGCGGATGTCCGGGATATTTCCCAAAGGCTGCTTGCGATTCTCAGCGGCGGAGTCGAAGCCTTTGAGCCGGATCAGCCTGCCATCCTTGCAGCGGATGAGCTGGTTCCCAGCGAGGTCATGCAGATTCCGCGCAAAAAGGTGTTGGCATTTGTCACACGCCTTGGCTCAGAAAATTCCCACACCGCCATCATTGCCCGCGACCGCAATATCCCTTCGCTGTTCGGGCTGGGCTCCCAGCTCCGAAAGGAGTTTCAGGGCCATCTGGCGGCGGTGGATACAGATATTGGGACGCTGTATATCGACCCGGACGAATCAACACTCGAACGACTGCGCGAGAAAAAGAGCCGCGAGGAGGAAAAGCGCAGAGGCTTGAGCAATTTGATTGGAAAGCCAAATCGAACCATCGACGGCAGAGAGATTGACCTTCTGGCAAGCATCACAGAGCCGCTGGATATCGAGCAGGTTCTGCGCAGCGATGCGGACGGTCTGGGCTTGATGCGAAGCGAATTTCTCTACCTCAGGCGGGACGACCTGCCCGGCGAGGAGGAGCAGGTCAGCTCCTATCGGGAAATCATCCGTCAGATGGACGGAAAGCCCGCCATTGTCCGTACCTTGGATTTTGGTGCGAAAAAGATGATAGACCTCTCCGGACGACAGCCGGAGGTCAATCCGGCGCTGGGATTCCGCTCCATCCGAATCTGTCTTGCGATGCCGCAGATGTTCCAAACCCAGCTGCGTGCAATCTATCGGGCGTCCGCCTATGGTAAGGTCAGCATCCTGTTCCCGATGGTGGACAGCGTGGAGCAGCTTCATCAGATTTTGCAGCACGTGCAGGAAGCAAAGGAATCCTTAAAGGAGGAAAACCTGCCGTATGCTCCGGATGTGCGTTTGGGCGTTGTCATCGAGACACCGGCATCGGTGATTCTCAGCCAGCAGCTGGCACAGTATGTGGATTTCTTCAGCATCGACACCAACGACTTGGTTCAATATACACTGGCGGTAGACCGCCAGAACCCAAAGGTAAACAGCTACTATAACACCCGCCATCCGGCGGTTCTGAAGATGATAGAATTGGTGACCTGCGCGGCTCACGATGCGGGTATCCGGGTTGCCATCAGCGGCGATATGGCAAGCGACGAAGCTTTGGTGGAGTGGTTCATCCGAATCGGGGTGGATGCGCTCTGCGTTTCGGCAGCCAGCATCCTGCCGCTGCGTCAGCGAGTCAGAGAATTGGATTTAAGCGAGTAAAAAAATTTACCATATTCAATGAATTAAGGGAGGAAATGAAAAATGGGATATCTTGATATGCACTGTGACACTCTGCTGGGAGCAGGCTACGGAGAAAAAATCGACCTGTTCGAAAACCAGATGGCAGTCGATTGGAAACGGATGAAGGCAACCGGATTTTCCGGACAGTTTTATGCGATGTGCCTGATGCCGGAGGATAGCTTCCAGAAGCATGGAATGAAAAAGCCGGACGACATGACCTTCATGAAGACACTGTCGAACTGCTTTTATCAGAACCTCGAGGCACACAGCGACATCGCTGCCTTCGCAGCAAATCGGGAGGATTTGCTCCGCAACGAGCAGCAGGGAAAAATCTCCTGCTTCCTGAGCGCAGAGGACGGCAACGGAATCGGCGGCAAGCTGGAGGGTCTGGAAGAAATGTACCGGATGGGCGTTCGTATGATTTCCATTACATGGAACCATGAAAACTGTCTGGGCTATCCAAACTCCTTCGATGCAGACAAGATGGCACTTCCGCTCAAACCGTTCGGCAGAGAGATGATTGATGCCATGAACCGCATGGGCGTTATCGTCGATGTTTCCCACCTCTCCGACGGAGGCTTCTGGGATGTTGTTGAAATCTGCAAACAGAACCATAAGCCATTCGTAGCTTCTCACTCCAATGCCCGCGCTATGACACCGCACTCCCGCAATATGACCGACGAGATGATTCGTGCTCTGGCAGAATGTGGAGGCGTAATGGGACTGAACTATTGTGCAAGCTTCCTTTCTCCGGAAATCCCATCCAGAATCAGCCGCATCGATGACATGGTTCGCCACCTCAAACACATCTATCAGGTAGGCGGCATTGATTGTATGGGTATGGGCGGAGACCTCGACGGAACCTTTGGCGACTTGGAAGTCAACGCAGTAGAAAAAACTCCTCTGCTCTTCGACCGCCTGAAAAAAGAAGGCTTCACCGAGTCCGAGCTGGATAAGATTGCATACCAAAATGTTCTTCGAGTTATTGGGGATACCCTCAAATAATCAGAAATAGATCGGAAGAGCACACGTCTGAACTCCAGTCACCGATGTATCTCGTATGCCGTCTTCT
>URFD01000168.1 GCA_900547015.1 uncultured Oscillospiraceae bacterium
CAGGATACCACGCGGGAGACTCAATGTCAACAGCCTGTCGAAAAAAATATCTTTTTCTGGGCATTTCTGCCAAAAACCCTACAATCCCCTTGCCGAAAGCTGGGGAAAGCGTTATACTAATCATAGGTAAGTATTCGATGTTCGACTGTTTTCTTCCCGAGCGGGAAGGCAAGATACTCCCGTTTGGGGGCTGGCTCTGCGATTTTGTGGGATTGCATAATCATGTTTTTTAAAAACTATCTATCTTCCACAAAAACGACTGCATGACGGCTTCCTTGCAAAAAATTGCTTGAAAACAGTTTTGAATGGTGCTATCATGTATTTGAGAAAAACACAACAGATATTATGTGTTTTTCTGTACCGGCATACACCTGCCGGGTGGGAAGAGAATAGAAAGGGAGAGATTACAATGAACGACAACAAAATGTGGGCTCTTGTAAAAGAGAAAGCAGCTCCTGGTCTGGCACTCAAACGGGTAGACATTCCGGAAGTTGGCACAAATGATGTCAAAATCAAAATCCATAAAACCGCAATCTGCGGCACCGACGTTCACATCTACCAGTGGAACGAGTGGGCTCAGCACACCATCGCAGTTGGCCAGACCGCTGGTCACGAATATGTTGGTGAAATCGTAGAGGTTGGCTCCGGCGTCAAAGGCTTCAAGGTCGGCGACATCGTTTCCGGCGAAGGCCACATCACCTGCGGCACCTGCCGTAACTGTCTGGAAGGCCACAAAGAAAACTGCCAGAACGCAAAGGGCGTCGGCGTAAACCGCGACGGCTGCTTCGCAGAGTATCTGGTAATCCCTTCCTCTAACGTATGGCCAACCAACCCGAACATCCCAGAAGAGATGTACGCGATTTTCGATCCATTCGGCAACGCTACCCACACCGCTCTGTCCTACGATATGCTCGGTGAGGACGTTCTGATCACCGGCGCAGGCCCAATCGGTATCATGGCAGCTGCTATCGCAAAATTCGCAGGTGCTAGACACGTTGTTATCACCGACCTCAACGAGTACCGTCTGGAGCTGGCAAAGAAGCTCGGCGCTACCAGAACCGTCAACCTGACCAAAGAGAAGCTGCCTGATGTTATGGCAGAGCTCGGCATGAAGGAAGGCTTCGACGTTGGTATGGAAATGTCCGGTGCAGCTCCTGCCCTCAACGACATGATTGCTAACATGAAGCACGGCGGCAACATCGCAATGCTGGGTCTCCAGAAACCGGGCATCGGCGTAAACTGGGAAACCGTTATCTGGAACGGCCTGAACATCCGCGGCATCTACGGCCGTAAGGTTTGGGATACCTGGTACAAGATGACCACCATGCTCGAAGCTGGTCTGGACATCTCCGCTATCATCACCCACAGAATGAACATCAAAGACTACAAGAAGGGCTTTGACGCTATGATCTCCGGTCAGTCCGGTAAGGTTATCCTCAACTGGGAGGACATCGACAAGCTCGAAGCACAGTCTCAGGATTGCTAATCCGATACAGAAAAATAATGAGAAAGGGTTGATTTAGAAATGGCACGTAAAAACGACATTTTGAGCATCTACACCAAAGAAGTAGAAGACATTAAAGCAGCAGGCCTTTTCAAAGGCGAGGTTCCGATCGTATCTCCACAGAGCGCAAAGGTTAAGCTCGAGGACGGCAGAACCGTAATCAATATGTGTGCAAACAACTACCTCGGTCTGGGCGACAACCAGAGACTGATCGACGCTGCAAAGAGAACCTACGATGAAAGAGGCTACGGCGTTGCTTCCGTTCGTTTCATCTGCGGTACTCAGGATATCCACAAAGAGCTCGAGAAGAAGATCTCCGGCTTCCTCGGCACCGATGACACCATCCTCTACTCCTCCTGCTTCGATGCAAACGGCGGTCTGTTCGAGACCATCCTGACTGCGGAAGACGCAGTTATCAGCGATGAGCTCAACCATGCTTCCATCATCGACGGCGTTCGTCTGTGCAAAGCAAAGAGATTCCGTTACAAAAACAACGACATGGCAGACCTCGAGGCAAAACTCAAAGAGGCTGACGAAGCTGGCGCAAGAATTAAACTGATTGCTACCGACGGCGTATTCTCCATGGATGGTATCATCTGCAACCTGAAAGGTGTTTGCGACCTGGCTGACAAATACAACGCTCTGGTTATGGTTGACGACAGCCACGCTGTTGGTTTCGTTGGCAAACACGGTCGTGGTACCGCTGAGCATTGTGGCGTAGAGGGCCGTGTTGACATCATCACCGGTACTCTGGGTAAAGCTCTCGGCGGCGCATCCGGCGGCTACACCTCCGGTCGTAAAGAGATCATCGACCTGCTCAGACAGAGAAGCCGTCCATACCTCTTCTCCAACTCCCTGGCTCCAGCCATCGCTGGCGCAAGCATCGAGATGTTCAATATGCTCGAGGAAAGCACCGAGCTGCGTGACCATCTGGAAGAGACCACCGCTTACTACCGCGACCTGCTGGTAAAAGAAGGCTTCGACATCATCCCTGGCACCCATCCATGCGTACCGGTTATGATGTACGACGAAGTTAAGGCTGCTAAGTTTGCAGAGCGCATGAGAGCAAAAGGCGTTTACGTTGTTGCATTCTCCTACCCAGTTGTTCCAAAGGGCAGAGCTAGAATCCGTACTCAGGTTTGTGCAAGCCACACCAAAGAGGACATCGACTTCATCGTAAAATGCTTCAAAGAAGTTAGAGAGGAAATGGGCGAATAATCCCATCCTACTCAGAAAAAAAGACACCGGTTTTTCCGGTGTCTTTTTTTGTGCCTGTAT
>URFD01000169.1 GCA_900547015.1 uncultured Oscillospiraceae bacterium
GGCAGGGAGCGGACAGGGCTTCCTCCTCGCCCATTTTCTGCTTAGGGGCGGTATCGCTTGCGAATGGGTTTGACAGACAGCCGTCATACAAAGCAAAATCTTCGGGAGCATGGATATTTTCACGGGAAATAGCGCAACAAATTTCCGAAATGATGCAGGAAAACTTTCAATTTTGTTGGGGATGCACAAAAAATCAGGAGCGGGCGCTCCCCAAACAAGGGGGCTTGGACGCTGGAAAGCGGCAAAGAGCCTAGGGTTATCCCATAAAAAGGGCAGAAGAACTGGGAAAAAACAGGCAAAATTTCGCGGCGGAAAAGAAGGCACAGAGCGGGAAAAAACACCATGCGAAATCCTAGAAAAATGGCTTTATTAAGCCAAAAATTGGGACTTCATCATGGATGAGACGACAGGACAAAAATGGACGGCTTTTGTCTGCATGAAATTGGCAGGACAACAAAACGAAAAACGCCCCGTTTGTGGCTCGGAATGTGATTTTTTTGACAATTTGATAAAATGCACAAAAAAGGCTTTTTTAAAACCTTTGACAATTCATGAATTAAATATTAACATATTGGGGTAGGGTAGCATCGTGATGCGATGTTACAAAATGTTATAATTATGTTATAAAGAAGGGAATGGAAACACATGGATTTAACAATCCTGGCTCCGATTGGAGCAGTACTGGCTTTGCTGTTTGCTATTATGCAGGCAAAGAAAGTCATGAAAGAGGATGAGGGTACCGACCTGATGAAATCCCTGTCCCAGAAAATCCGCACCGGCGCGGATGCTTACCTGAAAAGACAGTACAAGAGCGTAGCTGTTGTATTCGTCGTTCTGGTTATCATCTTTGCAGTGCTGGCAGCTTGCGGTCAGGTCAACGCATTCGTACCGGTTGCTTTCGTAACAGGCGGCGTTTTCTCCGCTCTGTCCGGCTACTTCGGCATGAAGATCGCTACCGCAGCAAACGCAAGAACCGCAAATGCAGCTCACCACAGCCTGAACAAAGGTCTGACCGTTGCATTCTCCGCAGGTTCCGTTATGGGCTTCACCGTAGTTGGTCTGGGTCTGCTGGACACCTCTATCTGGTTCTACATCCTGAAGGCTGTATACGGTGACAACGCACAGGCAATCGCTTCTGCACTGGTTACCTTCGGTATGGGTGCTTCCACCATGGCTCTGTTTGCTCGTGTTGGCGGCGGTATCTTCACCAAAGCTGCTGACGTAGGTGCTGACCTGGTTGGTAAAGTAGAAGCAGGCATCCCAGAGGATGACCCGAGAAACCCTGCTGTTATCGCTGATAACGTTGGCGACAACGTTGGTGACGTTGCTGGTATGGGTGCAGACCTGTACGAGTCCTACTCCGGCGCAAGACTGTCCTCCATGGCTCTGGGCGTATCCGCAGGCCTTGGCTTCAAGGGCATGATGCTCCCAATGGCACTGTGTGCTCTGGGTATCTTTGCTTCCATCATCGGTTCTTTCTTTGTTAAGACCGAAGAAGGCGCAGACCAGAAGAAACTGCTGGGCTCCCTGAGAAAAGGAACCTACATCAGCTCTGCTCTGGTTGTAATCGCTGCTTTCGCTCTGGTTAAATTTGCAGGCGTTGGCATGGGTCTGTTCTTCGCAATCATTTCCGGTCTGCTGGCAGGTGTTCTGGTCGGTTACTTCACCGAGTACTTCACCTCCGACTCCTACAAACCAACTCAGAAACTGGCTGAAACCTCTGAGACTGGTGCAGCTACCCTGATCATCGGCGGTCTGGGTCTTGGTATGAAATCCACTGCAATCCCTACCATCATCGTTGGTATTGCAGTTCTGGTCAGCTACTTCGTTTCCGGCGGTGCTTCCAGCTTCGGCATGGGTCTGTACGGAATCTCTCTGGCAGCAGTTGGTATGCTGTCCACTCTGGGTATCACTCTGGCAACCGACGCTTATGGCCCTGTTGCTGATAACGCAGGCGGTATCGCTGAGATGTCCGGTCTGGGTGAAGAAGTTCGTAAGAGAACCGACGCTCTGGACTCTCTGGGCAACACCACCGCAGCTACCGGTAAAGGCTTTGCAATCGGTTCCGCTGCTCTGACCGCTCTGGCTCTGGTCGCATCCTACATCGACCAGGTTAAACTGATTGTTCCGGATTACAACTTTGACCTTTCTGTTATGAACCCACCAGTTCTGATCGGTCTTCTCATCGGCGCAATGCTCCCATTCGTTTTCGCTGCTCTGACCATGGAATCGGTTGGACGCGCTGCACAGAGCATCGTTGTTGAAGTTCGTAGACAGTTCAAGACCATCCCTGGTCTGATGGAAGGTACCGGCGAACCTGACTACAGAAGCTGTGTTGACCTGTGTACCAAATCTGCTCTGCACGAAATGATCATGCCAGCAGTTCTGGCAATCGTTGTTCCTGTTATCGTTGGTCTGCTGCTGGGCGTTGTCGGTGTAACCGGTATGCTCGCAGGTGCAACCGTTTCCGGTTTCGTTCTGGCTATCATGATGTCCAACTCCGGCGGCGCATGGGATAACGCTAAGAAGTACATCGAAGCTGGCCACCACGGCGGCAAAGGCTCCGATAACCACAAGGCTGCTGTTGTTGGCGATACCGTTGGTGACCCATTCAAGGATACCTCCGGCCCAGCAATCAACATCCTCATCAAGCTGCTGTCTATGGTTTCTATCGTATTTGCAGCAGTTGTTGCACACTTCTCCCTGATTAAATAAGCATCATTTGCTGTAAAAAAGCAGGCTGTCATTTGACAG
>URFD01000170.1 GCA_900547015.1 uncultured Oscillospiraceae bacterium
ATATGCTTCATTTGAGATAGCATATCCAATAATAGTATCTTGTTTAACAGTTGTCGCACCGCTAATAACATTGATAGGTGTAGTCTCGTCTTTGAGAATACTGGGCAGTTCTGCGATACTGTTATCATAATACTCTTGGATTTCAAGCTCTAAGATACCCGGTACTGTAATCGAATCTGTAACTTGTACTTCCCATGTATGTCCCGCAAGTTTGATATGAGTAAAACGATGAAAAAAGTTGTTTCGACTGTTCTGGCAATGACAATGGTTCTGAGCATGGCTGTGTCCGGCTCCGCAGCAACCGTCAAATCCAGCAAGAAAACCAGCAGCACATCCACCAAAACAACCAGCTCGACCAAAAAGAGCAGCTCGGAGAAGAGCAGCTCGACCAAAAAGACCAAGAGCTATGATTTCTGCACCACCCAGCTCAAGGGCAACAAGCTGGCTTCGTCCATGCACAGCACCATCCTCAGCGGCCTGAAAGCAAATAAAAATAAAATTACCGTCAACATCAAGGGCTACTCTGAGCAGGATGTTTACAACGCATTCGGTGCTTCCGTTCAGATGATCATCGACCAGCATCCGGAAATCTTCTGGCTGGATACCTTCCAGAATATCGTCATCAGCAACGACCACAACACCCTGACCTTCTACCCACGTCCGGCTTCCGGCTACGGCACCGCTCACAAGGACGGCACCGCTGCTTCCAAGCTGAACACCACAGCAATCAAAAACGCAACCACCAAGATGAACAACACCGTCAAGAAGATGACCGGCTCTACCAGATACGAACTGGTAAAGAGCATCCACGACACCATCGTAAACGGCACCGAGTACCCTGCAAACCCTGACAAAGCAACCCACAACCAGCATCAGGCAGTCGGCGCTCTGAGCGAAGGCAAAGCAGTTTGCGACGGTTACGCAAAAGCATTCAAATATGCTTGTGACCAGAAAGGCATCCCTTGCATGATCGTTGTCGGCAACGCAACCAACAATGTAGGCGACAAGGGTACTCACGCTTGGAACTATGTCCAGATGGAAGACGGCAAATGGTATCAGGTTGACACCGACTGGGATGACCCACAGACCAAGGGCGGCAACAGCAAGAGCGTTCTGATCCATGACTACTTCCTGACCGGCGCAGTGAAGAACGACAAACGCGTCAAAGATTCCACCCAGAAATATCCGGCTCTGGCATCTGCAAGCTACAAAGCAAAATAAGAATCTTGAGGGGACGCTGAACAAAATCGGCGTCCTCTTTTTGTGCCATGACAAAGACAAGAAAAACGCGCCTTCCGAAGAAGGCGCGTTTTTCGTTGTCCGTGATTGGACCTGTCCGAAGGAGATTTACCGGACAGCGGTATAGAGTACATTCTTTCGCTTCATAATCACAACATTGATGATAAAGCGCGAAAGCTGGTCGAGTGCGATACACAGCCAGATGAAGAGAACATCCCACTTGAGGACGTAGGTTACCAGCAGAGCCAGAGGGATGCGGATGAGCCAGATGCCGACGAACGAGATAATCATAGGGGTGTTCTTGTATCCGGAGGAGAGCAGGGTCTTGCTCAGGATGCCAGACAGGTTTTGCGGAATCTGGATAAAGCCCATAACGAATACATAGACTGCGCCGATTCGCTGGATTTCCGGGTTGTTGGTCATCAGGGACATAAACACCGTCGGCAACAAAATCAGGGCCAGCGAGGTGAAGACGCTGATGGTGGTACACAGCCGAACATCCTCCCGGAAATAGCTGCGGAACAATTCGCCGTCCCTCATGCCGATGGCTTTTGCAGACAGGGTGGTAGCGGCAACGCCGAATCCAAAGGTGGCCATGCCGGAGATGTCCTCTGCCTGAAGTCCAATCTGGTAGGCGGAGAAGCTGACCTCTCCATAGGTCAGGATGGCACGGCTCATGATGATGGCAGAAAATTGCCAGAAAAAGTTTTCGAGTGCCGCAGGAATACCGGTGGAATAAACATCCTTGATGCAGACCCAGTCGTATTGAAAGCGTTTGCCCTTGAGCTGTTCGGTGGAAAAGACGCGGAAAGGACCCTTAAACAGAAGAATCAGGCCGGTGATGGCACCGATTGCACGGGAGGCACTCAGGGCGGCAGCGGCACCGTAAATGCCGAATCCGCCGATTCCGCCGACTCCGAAAATCAAAACATAACCTAGGATGATGTTGCTGATGTTGACCAGCATGGCAATCAGCATTGGGGTTTTGGTGTTGCTGTGTCCCTGAAAGGTGGAGGTAACAAAAGCCATGATGGCAACGAACGGAAGACCCAGCACGGTCAGCCGCATATATCCGGTACCGACGGCGATCAGCTCGGCCTTGTCGGTCAGAAGATGCAGAAAGTTTGTGGGGAACGCAAACAGGATGGAGGCAAACAAAAGCGCCAGAGGGGTTGCGGAGAGGATGGTCTGCTTAAAAATCTTGAAGCAGTTGTCCATGCTTTTTGCGCCATACGATTTGGCGATGTAGACGGTGGCGCCGACTGCCACGCCGCGGAACAGCGAGTTGAGCGTCTCTGTCAGTCGCATGACGATTCCCTGCGCGGAAATATCCAACGGCGACAAGCGCCCAATCATCGCGACGGTGACAAGGTTGGCAGAGACTTGAAAGACGTTTTCCATAATAATGGGCAAAATCAGTGCGAAAATCTCCCTTCGGATTTCCTTCCTGCTCTGGATGGTGCTCATGGTGAATT
>URFD01000171.1 GCA_900547015.1 uncultured Oscillospiraceae bacterium
AAACGCCCTTTTCCTGCGTTTTCCTCTTTTCCGTTTTGCTCTATTTATTCTCCGCTGCATACGGGTCCGGGTTCGGGCATTTCTCCGAATCAAAGCCACTGGTGCTCAAGTAGCTTCCGTTTTTCATGTGGCGTCGGTCGTCCGCATATTCCATGCAGACAATCAAATCGTCATTATATAGAAACTTGCTGACCGAAGCATTTGCCACCATCCCGTTCGACATCTCCTCAAACGGTTTTCCGCTGGCAAAGTGGATATAGGAAGAGATGATGATTCCATGGCTCACCGCTACAATCGTCTTGCCCTTATTGCTCGAAACGATTTTGTGGATTGTTTTCACGATTCGCTCCGACACCTGGCGCATCGTTTCCCCGCCGGGACATTCCAGCGCGGCCGGGTGGGTGTACATGGCCTGAATGACCTCCGGATACTCCTTGGAAAGCTCGCTGAATCTTCTTCCCTCCAACAAGCCTCCGTTTAGCTCAATCAGACCCGGCTCCACCACAGGAACCAACTTCTTCATTCCATGCATCTCCGCGATGATTCCTGCTGTCTGCCTTGCCCTGATTAACGGGCTGGTATACAGCACATCAATTTTTGCCGCACTGAATGCGGTTCCCAGCATCTGTGCCTGACGGATTCCGTTTTCGTTCAAAGGATTGTCCACAATTCCCTGAAACCTTCCCTCAAAATTTCCGCCGGTTTCCCCGTGTCTGATCAGATATAAAATCGTCATTCTATCATCCACCTCCCCGGGGCTTACCTCGCAGCAGCTATTCCGCTCTTTGAGCTACCACGGTTTTACCGTGCCAACGATTTCATTAATATCCGAAATTCCCTGCTCGTCCAGCCACTTCTGCATTCCGTCGATTACCTCGATTGGAGCCTTCGGGTTGTAGAACATTGCTGCGCCGATTTGGATTGCGTTTGCACCTGCCATCATCATCTCGATTGCATCCTGCCACTTTTCAATACCGCCCATGCCGATGACCGGAATTTTAACGCGGTTTGCAACCTGCCAAACCATCCGGACTGCTACCGGGAAGATGGCAGGGCCGGACAAGCCGCCCACATTGTTGTGCAGGATTGGTCTGCGGGTATTGATGTCGATTCTCATGCCCAGCAGGGTATTGATAAGGGAAACTGCGTCCGCACCCTCTGCCTCAACTGCCTGTGCAATCGACGCAATATCGGTAACGTTCGGCGACAGCTTTACAATCATCGGCTTTTTGGCATAGCGGCGCACTTCCTTTACAACGTGCGCTGCATTCTCGCAACTGGTACCGAAAGCTGCTCCGCCCTGCTTTACGTTCGGGCAGGAGATGTTCAGCTCAAACAAATCAATTTCACTTTCGGAAAGCCGCTCTGCCAGAGCGCAGTAATCCTCTACGCAGCTGCCTGCGATATTGGCAATCTTAACTGTATCCTGTGTTGCCAGATATGGCATATCATATTTGAGGAAATGCTCCACACCTGGGTTCTGCAAACCGACCGAGTTGAGCATACCGCTTGGAGTTTCCGCAATGCGCGGAGGAGGATTGCCCAGCTTCTCCTGGAAGGTCATGCCCTTGAGCGAAATGCCGCCCAGACGGGAAAGCGGGTAAACACATTCATACTCTCTGCCAAATCCAAAACAGCCGGAAGCGGTAATAACCGGGTTCTTCAGTTCTACTCCGGCAATGTTCACCTTCATATTAGTCATCGAATACCACCCTTTCCGCATCAAATACCGGGCCGTCCTTGCAAACGTGCAGGTAGGTCACCGAGCCGTCATCGCGGCGAATCGGGGTTGCACATCCCAAGCAGGCTCCAACACCGCAAGCCATGCGCTCCTCCAGAGAAACCTGACAGCGCACGCCGTGCTCCGTACACATCTGTGCGACAAACTTCAGCATGATTTTCGGGCCGCAAGCATACACGATATCCGGCAAACCTTCCTCAAAGCGTTTCCGCAGCAAATCGGTCACCAGACCGTGGTGTCCTGCCGAACCGTCATCGGTTGCCAGCATCACCCGATTGTGCTGTGCTTCGAAATCCTCGGTCAGCACGATTTTGTCCTTGTCCCGGAAGCCCAGAATCGCAGTCGCATTCTTTCCATAGGATTTTGCTGTTTCCAGCATTGGAGGCACACCGATTCCTCCACCGACTACCACTGCCTTTTGATTCGGCTCCAGCAGTTCAAAGCCATTTCCCAAAGGACCCATGACATCCAGAAGGTCTCCCTCTTTGGTCTGTGCCAAAACTCGGGTTCCCTCTCCGCGAACATCAAAAAGGATTCTCAAAGTACCTGCCTGCTTGTCCACCTCACAAATCGAGATTGGACGGCGCAGGGTAAATCCCGGCACCCGGATATGAACGAACTGTCCTGCCTTGGACAGCGCAGCGATTTCCGGACACTCGATGGTATAATCGAACATACTGCCCGGACGGATTTTGCTCACACGGTAAGTTCCCTGTAAATATTCCACAATCAATCCCCCGTCTTTCATTTTTCAGGTTTGCTTCAGGACAGGATTTCTGCCTGAAATACACCTCATAAATTATTTCTTATTTTATATGAAAGACTCTGATTTGACAAGTACCCAGGGGCGGCCATCACTTTTTTTATTAAATTCCTTTCTACCTGCCGCCCCATGAGCAGTCGGGCTTTCCCTCCTGCTCCTTACCTTGTATCTTCCTTCAAATGCTCCTCCTCCCCTT
>URFD01000172.1 GCA_900547015.1 uncultured Oscillospiraceae bacterium
TTTTAGGCTTTGCAAAGGCAAATAAAAAAACCCGTACCATTCGGTACGGGTTTTGATATAGAATCCAAAAGCCGATTAGCAGAATTTGGATGGGTTGACTTTTACGCCAGGGCCCATTGTGGTAGCCAGAACACAGGATTTTACGTACTGACCTTTTGCTGCTGCTGGTTTTGCTTTTACGATAGCACCCATCAGAGTCTCAAAGTTTTCCTGGAGTTTTTCAACGCCGAAGGAAGCTTTGCCGATTGGGCAGTGGATGATGTTGGTTTTGTCCAGACGGTACTCGATCTTACCAGCTTTTGCTTCCTGAACAGCTTTTACAACGTCAGGAGTTACGGTGCCAGCTTTTGGAGATGGCATCAAGCCTCTTGGACCGAGAACTTTACCCAGACGGCCAACAACGCCCATCATGTCAGGGCTAGCGATGACAACGTCGAAATCCATCCAGCCGCTCTGGATCTTCTGCATATATTCTTCTGCACCAGCGTAGTCAGCGCCAGCTGCCAGAGCAGCATCAACTTTGTCACCTTTGCAGAATACGAGAACGCGAACGGTTTTGCCGGTTCCGTTTGGCAGTACAACTGCACCACGAACCTGCTGTTCAGCATGACGGGAGTCAACACCCAGTCTTACGTGAATCTCTACGGTCTCGTCGAATTTTGCTTTTGCGGTTTTCAGGCAGTTTTCGAGTGCCTCAGTGGTATCGTACAGAGCAGCAGTATCAACCAGTTTAGTGCTGTCCTGATATTTCTTTCCATGTTTCATTTTAATTACTCCTCCTTATCCTGAGTGGTAAATGCGGAAATCTCCTCCCACCCGGGGAGTACTAGTCAACTACCTCGACGCCCATTGCACGAGCAGAACCAGCGATCATGCTCATAGCAGATTCGAGGCTTGCAGCATTGAGGTCAGGCATCTTAATTTCAGCGATTTTCTGCACCTGTGCTTTTGTGATTTTCGCAACTTTAGTTTTGTTCGGTACACCGGAGCCACTTTCGATCTTGCACTCTTTTTTGATGAGTACAGCAGCCGGAGGGGTCTTGGTGACGAAGGTGAAAGAACGGTCGGCGTAAACGGTGATGACAACTGGGATAACCAGGCCAACGTCGTTTTTAGTTCTTTCGTTGAATTCTTTGGTGAATGCCATGATGTTTACACCATGCTGACCGAGAGCAGGGCCAACCGGTGGTGCCGGAGTCGCTTTTCCGGCAGGAATCTGCAGCTTAATGTAGCCGGTAACTTTCTGAGCCATTAGTAAATTGCACCTCCATAAAATGTGGTCAGTCGGGACAATGTTGAGTTTTCTGTCCCTCCCACGGGGCTGTTTTTACCCAATGCAAAAACAGCAAAGAGCCCTTTCGGGCACGACCTAAAACGGGTTTGTGTTTTAAGTCACCTCATCAAGACGATATTTATTCTATAGTCTCTACCTGATCCAGTTCAAGCTCTACGGGTGTCTCTCTTCCAAACATGGAAACGACAACCTTGACCATATTGCGCTCGGTGTCGAGTTCTTCGACCACGCCAATGAAGCCGTCAAGGTAACCGTCGATGACCTTAACAGAGTCGCCAACCTCAAAGTTGACTTCGACCTGTTTTTTCTCCACACCAAGAGCAGCTACTTCCTCGTCGGACAGCGGAACAGGTTTCGAACCAGGTCCCACAAAGCCAGTTACTCCACGAATGTTGCGGACAACATACCAGGAATCATCTGTCATGATCATGTTGACAAGCACGTAGCCTGGAAAGATTTTGCGTTCCACTTCACGCTTCTTGTTGTCTTTAATCTCAACAACCTTTTCAGTAGGGACCATAACGCCGGCGATCAAATCGTGCAGCTTACGGTTTTCTACTGCATTTTCGATATCGGTTGCAACCTTGTTCTCGTAACCGGAATAGGTGTGCACCACATACCATTTTGGAGCTTCAGACATAAGTATACCTCCGATGGTGTAGATGATTGTGACGACACTTAATTAGTGGAACAAACCAACAAGCGCATTGAACACAAAATCGAGTGCTCCGATGCAGATGCTGAAGGCTACCAGGACAAGCATGACGACGCCGGTGTTGTTGATAACGGCTTTCTTGCTTGGCCATATAACCTTTTTCATTTCACCTTTGGTGTCTTTGAAAAAGCGTGTGATCCTAGAGGCGATACGCTTGAAAAAGCCTGGTTTCTTTTCGTCAGCCATTGTAAACAGCCCGCCTTTCGCCTACTTGGTTTCTTTGTGAAGTGTGTGTTTCCGGCAGAACTTGCAGTATTTGTTCATCTCAAGTCTGTCAGGATCGTTTTTCTTGTTTTTCTTTGTGTTGTAATTACGCTGTTTGCATTCTGTGCAAGCTAAGGTAATTTTAATCCTCATATCGGCACCTCCTGATAATACTTGAAGCTATTAAAAAAGCTTCTGTTTTTGAAAACAGAAGCGCGCACGAAAACCGCAGCGATTGAGGCACAATCGCTGAAAGGAAAATCTGTTTGATTTTTATATCGTAGCGGCACTGTTTTCGTACCTCCCTCTATATGCGGCTGCGGAGCGAAACAAGAACCGCAAAAGCACCCGCAGAGGTAAATTTATTTTAGCACAGAAAG
>URFD01000173.1 GCA_900547015.1 uncultured Oscillospiraceae bacterium
GTTCCCTTTGTACACCGTTGCAAATATTCATATATACACAATATAATCTTTAGTTACACCCAGGTTTTTGTAATTTTTTTCTGCCAATTCTTACAAATTATTGTTAGAAGTTCAAACCATGTCAGAGGCTTAATAGCTATTATTCAACATAGTACCGACTGATGATTTCTGCCCGGCACATTCTCTTTCAAAACGGTCTTTTCGCCACCGTCACCGTTTTAATGCCTCCGGTGATAAAATCCACCAGCATGGCGCAAGCATCCGGGGCATCATCATGAAGATTCTTTCCACTGATGGTGATCAGGGTCAGTTCCCGCACGAATTTCTCATACTCAGAGCTACGGTGCTTCCCATCTATGAAGTAGAATGTCTTGATATCCGGTGCATACTGGATGATCCGGCTCAATTTGCTCTGATTCGTTGGGGCCTTCTTATAGCTCATATTCACCTTCACCCCGTCCTGGCGGAGCTTTTCATCTACGATGCGCCATGCTCATCTTCGCCATTGTTACTCTCCCACCGAACCATGTGGGGATGGTGCTGCTTCAAGGTTCCAAGCACCAGTGGACGTGTGGCAGTTTTATCCCCTGCATTGAAGACCACATCCTGGATGTACACGTCCTCCCCATAAATATAGGCCACCGGCATACTCAGACTGTCTCCCCCACCCCAGGCAGTATCGACTACTGCCATGATGCGGTCCGGTTCCCCATCCGGCAGCACACCGTTGTAGTATTGCAGCTCATCAGCTGGGAACAGCAGCCCTTCCCGAATGTAGGGATTCCCCATGTATTTTGCCATCCAGGTGGCGTCATCAATACTCTCCTTCATGTCCTAATAGTATTCCGTGTCGAAGCCCAGGTCATATTTATAGTCGAAATTATTCTCCCCTGCCTCGTTCAACGCCGGAATCACGGTGAAACGGTACCGGGGATTATCCCGATATTGCTCCTCGATCCCATGCTGTCAGCCAGTCCGTCTACTGAAAACGTAGGCAGTCTTTTTTTATCCCATCCACCCCATTAAAAGGAGGTCATGTACCATGCCCAAACAGAAAACCATCCCCGAACTGAAAGCCGAGATCACCGCCAATGAGCGCCAGCTTGCCCAGCTCCGGCACAAACAGCAGCAGCTTGAAAACCGTGCCGCCTACTATGAAAAAGGCGACCGCAGGAAACGGGCGCACAGGTTGATTACCCGTGGAGCTGCCATTGAGAGCGTGGCCCCGCTGGCAAAGGTTTTGAGCGAAACTGAGTTTTACGCTTTTGCGGAAAAGCCCTTGCCATCCCGGAGGTCAAGGGCCTGCTTATGGAGGCCGTAAACGAACACAACAAAAATGAGTTTCGGGGTGATTGACTATCGCACTGTATCATTTTCATGTAACCCAAATCAAGCGCAGCGCAGGACAATCCGCTATTGCGTCTGCCGCCTATCGCTCCGGCGAAAAGCTGCACGGCGAATACTACGGTGAGGACAGTGACTACACCCGCAAGGGTGGCGTAATCTGTTCGGAAATCCTGCTGCCGCCCCAAGCCCCACCGGAGTACGCAGACCGGGAAACCCTCTGGAACGCCGTTGAAAAAGCCGAGCGCGGAAAGAACGCACAGCTTGCATACAGCTTCGATATTGCCTTGCAGAACGAGTTTTCCATGGAGGAGAACATCGACCTCGCAAGGCAATTTTTATTGGACAATTTTGCGAGCCGGGGCATGGTGGTGGACTTCGCCATTCATCAGCCAGACAAGGAGGACGGTGGCATTTCCAATCCGCATTTTCATGTCATGTGTCCTATCCGTCCTCTGGATGAACACGGAAAATGGGGCAACAAGCAGCGGCGGGAATATGTGCTGGACGAGCATGGTGAGCGCATTCGGGACGAGGCTGGCAACTATGTGTTCAACGCTGTCCCCACCACCGATTGGGGCAAGCCGGAGACATTGGAGTTTTGGCGTGAACAATGGGCGGAGCTGTGCAACTCCAAGTTTGCCGAAAAGGGTTTGGATTGCCGCATCGACCACCGCAGCTTTGAGCGTCAGGGGGTAGAACAGATTCCCACCCAGCACGAGGGGCCGACCGTCCGAGCGATGGAAGCAAAGGGTATCCGCACCGACAAGGGCGATCTCAACCGCTGGATCAGGAAAACCAACGCCATGCTCCGGGAGGCAAAACAGAAAATCGCCGCCCTGATCGTCTGGCTGAAAGAAATGAAAACAGAGCTGTCCAAACCCCAACCGCCCACGCTGGTGGAACTGCTGTCTGCCTATTACGACAATCGCAACAAGGGCGCATACAGCAGCAAGGCAAGGATCGCCAATCTGAAAAAGTTCTCCGAAGCGGTCAATTATCTGAAATCAAAACAGCTCTATACCACCGACGATCTGGACGCAGCTCTGCACACTATGCAGGACGAAATCGACACGCTGAAAAAGTCCGCTTCCGGGAAACAGGCCCGCATCAAGGAACTGGACGAGCTGCTGCGCATGGCGGATTACTACAAAGCCGGAAAGCCCGTTGCCGACAAGCTGAAAACCATCCGCTTTGAGAAATCCCGCCAGAAGTACAAGGCAGAACACGACGATACGCTTCGCCTGTT
>URFD01000174.1 GCA_900547015.1 uncultured Oscillospiraceae bacterium
ACCGCTGATCATGCCCGGGGAAAGATTGCACAAATATCTAATAAAAATATTAAAAAACTCTGGTATTTCTGATATAGATGTGGTAAACTAGAGATAGGGAAATTCGGGTAACCAATTTTCCTGTTCCAAAACATCGACCAGGTAGGTCTGGAAGCTCTACTTGGGCAGAGGGGGTTACATATATGAAATTAATTTTAGCGATTGTTTCCAACGATGATAGTGCAAAGGTATCTTCTGCGCTGACTAAGAATCATTTTTCCGTCACCAAGCTGGCTACCACCGGTGGATTCCTGCTTTCCGGTAATACCACCTTCCTGATTGGTACCCAGGATGAGAAGGTTGACGAAGTCATTACCATTATCGCAGACCACTCCAAGAAACGCAAACAGATGGTTCCATCTTCTGCATCCTATGGTGTTGGTATGTACACCACCTATCCGGTCGAGGTACAGATCGGCGGCGCTACCATCTTCGTTATGGATGTTGAACGGTTCGAAAAAGTATAATCGAAGCCAGACATCACGAGGAGAACAGGGTTGTTGCTGAAACAATTTTTTTCGAATGATAAAGCTAAGCAGACGCTCGTCAATTTTATAACTGACGGGCGTCTGCCGCATACCCTTCTTTTGGAAGGGGAGGACGGCAGCGGCAAGATGACCTTTGCAAGGATGATTGCCGCTGCTCTTTTGTGTGAGCATTTGCAGCCAGAGTGCCGTCCCTGCGGCGAGTGCCGGAATTGCCGTCTGGTCATGTCCGACAGCCATCCGGATGTGACCGTGGTGCAGTCGGAGCAGAAGGCGAATGCGTTCCATGTGGACCAGATTCGGGCGCTGCGTACAGACGCCTATGTTCGTCCGAACGACGGAGCCTGCAAGGTCTACCTGCTGAGGAATGTGCATTACATGACCGAGCAGGCGCAGAACGCACTGCTCAAAATAATCGAGGAGCCGCCCGCTCAGGTGGTGTTTATCCTGACCTGCAATAATCGTGCGCGGGTGCTGCCGACCATCCTTTCGCGGTCGGCGGTCATTCCGCTTTCTGTTTGCAGCGAGGAGGAATGTATCGACGCGCTCGGACGGCTGACCGATGCCTCCGTGACGCAGGAGAGAAGGATTCAGGCGGCGCATCTGGCACAGGGCAATATCGGAGAGGCCCTGCGGATTTTGGAAAACGAGAAGAAGCTCAAGCTGGTCTGCGATGCGCGCAGAGCGGCGCAGATGATTTGCATCGGTCAGGAATTTGAGCTGCTGTGCTGTTTGCAGGAGTATGTCGGCGTCAAAAAACGGGAGGAGTTTCTGGAGCTGCTCGAAGCCATTCGTGGTTATTTCATGGAGCTGATTCGGCTGAAAAACGGGGTGGACACCGGACATTCCGATATTCCGCAGAGCGTAAAAAATCGTTTCACGCCGTTGCAGGCTATGCAGATTCTTGCTATAATAGATACGGCAGCTGCACAGGTTTCGCAAAATGTGAGCCTGAATCTGGTGGCTGCTGCCTTCTGTGCCGGAGCAAAATCCATTCAATAGGGTGTAACAGAGGGCAGAACGGAGGAAATGATGACCGAGGTAATTGGTGTCCGCTTTAAGCAGGTGGGCAAAATATATTATTTTTCCCCGAACGGCGCACAGATGCCGGTGGGAGAAAAGGTGATTGTCGAAACAGCGCGCGGCATTGAGTGCGGCGAGGTGGCAATCACCAATCGAGACATCGAGGATGAGGGGATTGTAAAGCCTCTGAAAACGGTGATTCGAGTGGCAAATGCGGACGATTTAAGACGGATTGAGGAAAATAAAGCCAAGGAAAAAAAGGCGTTCAAGCTTTGTCTGGAAAAAATCGAGAAGCATAAGCTGGAAATGAAGCTGGTCGATGTGGAGTACACCTTCGACAACAACAAGATTTTGTTCTATTTTACCGCTGATGGCAGGGTGGATTTCCGCGAGCTGGTCAAGGATTTGGCTTCGGTCTTTAAGACCAGAATCGAGCTGCGCCAGATTGGTGTGCGCGATGAGGCCAAGATGCTGGGCGGCTTGGGCATCTGTGGACGGCCCTTCTGCTGCTCCTCCTTTTTGGGAGAGTTTCAGCCGGTATCGATTAAAATGGCGAAGGAGCAGGGACTTTCTCTGAACCCGACCAAGATATCCGGAACCTGCGGCAGATTGATGTGCTGTCTGAAGTATGAGCAGAATGCCTACGAGGACCTGCTGCGAATCACTCCGCGGGTGGGCGCGTATGTTTCCACCAGCGAAGGCAAGGGAACCGTCACCGAAATCAGCCTGCTGACCGGGTTGGTCAAGGTTCGTCTGGATAAAGCCAGCGACGGCGCACCGATGGTGTTTGAGCGGGAAGCAGTGCGGATTCTCAAGGATGCCCGTCCTTCCCGGGAGGAGCCGACCGACCGCAAGCGTGAAAAAGAGCTGCGCAAGCTGGAAAACTAGCTTTGGAGCAAAGGGCCAAGACCGGGATTTCGCCCCGCAATTGAGGGGAATTTGACCGGCCGCACCGGATGGCCGCAGCAAGGCCGCACAAGAATTTTCAAATAAATCCGGGATATTGGTTGATTTTTTTTTATG
>URFD01000175.1 GCA_900547015.1 uncultured Oscillospiraceae bacterium
CCTAAGACAGATACGGCGATTCAAATCGAGATTAGAATTTCAGTTTTGCCAAATCCGATGCGCTGGAAACATAGGTGGAGAAATTATACATCACAAAGATGTCGTCAAATTCCTCCTGCATCAGCTCCTTGACGCTTTTTGCGGCATACCGCAAATCCACAACGATGATTTCGTCATAGTTGTAGGTCAGATACGGGATGATACTATTGGCGTAGGAATCCTTGAACAGCAGCAGGCGGCTGGTTTTGCCGTCCTGATGGTTCAGGTTATGCCCGCTCTTAATCTTGACATAACCGCTGTTTCCCCACATAAATGCCGCGTACTTATCCCGAACCTCAAATTTGCGCTTGTCCATCATGCTGTCCACAGAGAAAAGCTCCAAGCCGTCCTCCTGAACGACGGTGCCGTACTCCTGCAGCTCCGGGTCCTGACGGAGATTTGCGACAAAGGCAAACTCCTCCGTCGGAACATCATACCATGTGATGGTGTCGGCAGGCTGACCGGGGCGCTTGGCTTTGGAGTAGAAGGTTCCGTAAAAATCCTCTACGGTGTTGGCTTCCAAATCCTTGAGGGCAACCGGTGTCAGTCCCTTTTGGCGGCAATATTCCTCATACGCGTAGTAAGCACCTAGCGTAGTCCAATGGTGGTCTGTGCGGTAGTAGATGTATTCGCCGCTGTGCTCGGAGAGCGTTTTGGAGAAATCCACCACCTGCAATTTTTCGTCCGCAGCCTTGAGCTGCTCGTAGATTTTACTGCTGTATTCGCTCTGGTCCGCGCCGGGGAAGCCTACCGGAACCTCGTCCTTCAAAATTGCATAGGAGTTCGGAACCAGCGAGAAGGTAATCTCCCGGTCGTACATCTCGAGGAAGGAGGTCATCATACCATTTGCACGATTGAGGCCGGTCTGCTTGACCACATTGGTCGAGGCCGCGGAGCTGTAATTTTTGTCCTCCACAATCTGGAGCTTTTCCATCAGATAGTGGTCGCCGCCGAAGGTTACTCCGTGGCTTTCGATTCGGCCCAGTCCCATATCTGCTGCCGCCTTGAGGGAAATCCAGTTATCTCTGCCCAAAATCTGGTGGTTGATATAGGTCACATAGTTGTTGCCAAAGCTGCCGTCGGCAAAGTCGCTCCAAGAAAAGGACGGCTTTTGCTGGAGCTTCATATTTTCAAACTCCGACATATAGCGGTCCTCATTCAAAACATCCACCAAGAAGAAGGTCAGGATGAAGATGCCAAACAAAACGGCTGCCGGATATTTCAAAATCTGTTTCATTTTGCTCTCCTCCTTTAGAAGTTAAAGTACAGGAACGGGCTGTAGGTGGAATCGACCATGAAGGCGATGCAGACCATCAGGAGCGCACTCAAAAATACCGTCCGGACGATTCTGTTCTTGCCCCATGTATCCGCCAGAATCTTGAAAAACGGCGTGGAGGCAAGGACGCTCAGCACCAGCACCCCTGCATAGTCCCGCAGGTAGTAGAGCCAGTCGGTTCCTCCTGCCAGCGAAAACATTCTTGCGAACAGCTCGCCGAGCATCGACAGATCCGAAACCGCAAAAATCGCCCAGCTGATCATGACAAAGAAAATCAGATAGAGGTGGGACAGGACGCGGCTCTTTTGCAGGTGCTTGAGCAGGAAGGTCTTTTCAATCATCAGCAGGACAAAGAAGTACAGTCCCCAAAGGATAAAGTTCCAGTTGGCTCCGTGCCAGAATCCGGTCAGGAACCACACGACAAAGATATTAAAAAACTGGCGGGATTTTTTGACCCGGTTTCCTCCCAGCGGAATATAGACATATTCCCGGAACCAAGAGCTGAGGGTGATGTGCCAGCGTCTCCAAAACTCGGTGATGCTTTTGGAGATGTAAGGATAATTAAAGTTCTGCGGAAAGTAAAAGCCCAGCATCCGTCCCAAGCCGATTGCCATCAGGGAATATCCGCTGAAGTCAAAGTAGAGCTGGAAGCTGTATGCCAGCACACCCAGCCAAGCAAGCGCAGTGGAGACATTGGAAAAGCCCAGCGTCTGTACCTCGGTCCAAAGGGAGCCGATGGTGTCCGCCAGAAGAATCTTGCTGGCAAGTCCCATGATAAACAATCCAACGCCCTCGTCCACCTGAGCAAGCGTAATCTTTCTGTTCTTGAGCTCACGGCTGATGTCCGGATAGAGGACGATTGGGCCCGCAATCAACTGCGGGAACAGCACAACGAAGGCGCCGAAGTCAATCAGATTGTGCTCCACCTTGATTTTGCGCCGGTAGACGTCGATGGTGTATGCCAGAATCTGGAAGGTGTAAAAGCTGATTCCCAGCGGCAGATGAAATTCGGAGGCAGGCAGAAGCGGCAGGCTCAGCCCAAACGCCGCATTCAGGTTGGAGAGGAAGAAATTGGTATACTTAAAGAAGAGCAGGAAGCCCAGCGTCACCGCAAAGGAAAACCAGAAGCAGGCCCGACGGATTCCTTCCTTTTGGTCGTACTTCTCCATGAGCAGTCCTGCGACATAGTTGACGCCAATCGAAATCAGCATCACCGGGAAAAACTTGGGCTCTCCCCAT
>URFD01000176.1 GCA_900547015.1 uncultured Oscillospiraceae bacterium
CGAATCCCCAAATCATTGAGGAGGCTGTTTCGGAAATCATGGATCATCACTCCGGGACATTAAATTGCCTTTTCCCGAATGAGGATATGCTTTTGGTGCTTGATTGGGACTGCCTGAACTTGTCGGTATATAACCCTCCCGAGGAGACCCACGAGTTATACAGGCAGATTGCACGGTCGGAGGGTATGTTCTGGAGAAAATCTGCATGAAAATAAACAAATCGGGATTGGCAAGTCTGAAAATCTAGGCTATAATGAAATGGACATGAAGTGGATGGAGCTGGGAAATTGGAAGAATGGATGGTCTCTCCTTAGCCCCCACTGCGGGATCGACACGCTTTATTTGCTGTGGTCGGTACTGAGCTTATCGCGCAAAGCAGGCACAGAACATGTGCCGGAAAATAAAAAAGTACGAAGGAAGGAGTTTGATACTATGGAATCGATGGAATTGTATGTTTCGGGTATTTACCGTGCGAAGGTAATACTGGAAGTAGGGGCAGAACAGGTCTCCCTGCTGGACCCGATGAAAGGGGAGTTCGGCCCCATGCAGCCGCTGACAGAGGAGGCTTGCACAGCCCTGCGCGCGCTGACCAAATGGGATTTTTCAAAGCTGGCACAGCGTTTGGCTCAGGCCGCTCCTTTTGTGGAGCAGGGTGTTCAGAGCTTTACCCTGCCGGACGGTGCGATTTATGAGAAGAAGGACGAAAACCACTACATTCAGCGGCAGATCAAGTTCCCGGTCGATTTCATCGTACATCACGGCAAGATTGTCGGCGCACAGACCGCAAACCGAGAGAATGTTTCGGTTTTGGTGCAGCCTGATAAAAAGGATTTGACCATTTTGCCTCGCTGGGAGGAGCTGTATCCGCAAAAGCCGTATGCAATCGAACAGGCGGTAGTCCTGCATATTCCGATGCGGGATGGAATTCTGCTTGCGGCAGACCTCTGGCTCCCGAAGGGAATCCAAGAACCGATACCGTGCGTTTTGGTTCGAACCCCGTATGGCCGTCAGGCAGCTGCAAACAATTTCCTGAGCTATGTACAGCGTGGTTATGCGGTCGTAATTCAGGATGTGCGCGGCCGCAACGACAGCGAGGGTGACTGGTGTCCGTCATACTGTGAAACAGAGGACGGCAGCGACACGCTGGATTGGATTGCAGAACAGAGCTGGTGCAACGGCAGCATCGGTACAATCGGAGGCAGCTACCTTGGCTATGTACAGTGGGCAGCGGCAGCATCCGGAAACCCGCATCTGAAGGCGATTGTGAGCGAAGTAACCGCAGGAAACGCCTTTGACGATATGCCTCGCAGCGGCGGAACTCTGAGCAGCGGTACGCTGGTATGGGCTTTTTCCGTCAGCCAGCGCAAGATGAATGCAGCTCTGATGGAGCGGGACGATTGGGACGAGGTTCTGGCTTATCGACCACTGACCGAGGTCTGCCAGAAGGCTTTGGGCTATGATATTCCGTTTTGGCAGGAATGGCTTGCTCACCCCTGCAACGATGAGTTTTGGAAGCAGGGCGACTGGTATGAGCGCGCGATGGACCGCGGCGGTATCGATGTGCCGGCGCTGATTATGTCCGGCTGGTTTGATGATAACGGCATGGGCACAACCCAGGCATTGGATTTGACCAAGGATTACCCGGCAGGAAAGAGAAAGGTCATTTTAGGCCCTTGGATGCACAGTGGCAACGCAAACTATGACCTGCATGGCGTAGAGATGGGAAGCAATGCACTGCGCTACGATATTGACTTGCAGTATTTCAGCTGGTTTGAACAGCATCTGCGCGGCAGAAAGGTGCGTTGCAGCGACGAAGCGCCGGTAGAGTACTTTACTCTGGGACAGAACCGCTGGAAAACCGCTGAGCAGTGGCCGCCGGAACGAGCAAAGCAAACAGCATTGTATCTGGGCGGCAGCTGTGCCAACACCAGCTCCGGCAACGGCTTGCTGCTGAAGGCAAGTCCTGAGGCAGAGGGTACCGACACCATTACCTATGACCCGGCAGACCCGGCGACCCATATCATCGATGTCAGCGAAAATGAAATCGAGGTGCCGGAGGATTACGCTCAGCAGGAGCAACGCGCGGATTATCTGTGCTACACCACACCGCCGCTTGAGCAGGATTTGGTGATTACAGGCGACGCGATGGTAGAGCTGTTTGTTTCCAGTGATGCGCCGGACACCGACATTGTCGTTCGTCTGACTCAGGTAGAGCCGAGCGGCCGTTCCATTAAGCTGGCAGACGGCATTTTGGATATGAAATTCCGTGAGGGATTTGAACAGGAAATCTTCATGGAGCCGGGACAGGTTTACCCAATCCACATCCGCACCACTAAGATTTCGGTTTGTATTCCGGCAGGGCAGAGATTGCGCTTCACCGTAACCTCCAGCGCGAAGAATCTGGCCTTCCCGAACAGCAATACCAAACGAGGCTACCTCGACACCGAGACTCAGATTGCCCACAACACCCTGCACTATGGAGGCAAATATCCTGCCCGCATCTTGTTCCGTCAGGAA
>URFD01000177.1 GCA_900547015.1 uncultured Oscillospiraceae bacterium
AAAATGATATAATGGGTGCAGAGAGAAAAACTCAGAAAGGATGAGGCCAATATGCGAAAAACCGTTTCCCTCAAAAAGCAGTACGAGATTATGGACAACACCCTGTACGACCGCATCCATCACCTGCTCCCCAAGCTGATGGAAGAAACCGGGTATGATATGTGGATTATTCCCTGCCGAGAGTATAATGAGGACCCGATCTTCAAAACGATGCTTCCGGCGGGCGCTCAGTCCGCACGCCGCCAGTCGTGTCTTGTCTTTGTCAATGACGAGCAGGGCTACGGAGCCTACAACTTCGGACGCGCAGGCGGAATGTCCAGATTCTACATTCAGGGCTATACCGACAACAGCAAGGATCAGTTCGAGGAGCTGGCAAAATTTGTCCGCGCCCGCAATCCGAAAAAAATCGGAATCAACAGCTCGAAGGTTTGGGGAATCTGCGACGGCTTGGCGAAAGACCAGTATGACAAGCTGTATCAGGCGCTGGACCCACAGGACCGGGAAAAACTGTGCAGTTCCTATCCGTTGGCAATTCGCTGGGTTGAGACCAGAACACAGGAGGAGCTGTCCCGCTATCGCAGCATCTACGAGCTGGCGATGAACATCTGCGAGGAGGCCTTCTCCCGCAAGGTAATCATCCCGGGTGTCACCACCACCACCGAGGTGGAGGATTGGATTGCCCAGGAAATCAACAATCTGGGACTGGGCTTCTGGTTTAGCCCGGATGTGGATATTCAGCGTCCCGGTATGCCGGGAGTCGGCAGCTGCGGCGATGTCATCCAGCACGGAGACCTGCTGCACTACGATGTGGGTATCCAGTATTTTGGCCTCTGCTCAGACAGCCAGCGGATGGGCTATGTCCTGCGTGAGGGAGAGACCGAGGTTCCGGAATATTTGCAGGAGGGCTTCAGAAAGACCAGCCGCTTCCAGGATATTGTCTGTGAGGAGCACATTGCAGGACGCACCGGCAACGAGATTCTGCACACCTGTCTGGAGCGCGGCAAGGCAGAGGATCTGAACCCGATGCTGTACTGCCACCCGATCGGCTATTTCGGACACAGCGCCGGAACGGTGGTCGGTCTGTGGGACCATCAGGAGGGAATCGGAGAATTCGGCAACTTCCCACTGCACTACAACACCTGCTATGCGCTCGAGCTGAACACCGAGAGCGTGGTCCACGAATGGGGAGATCAGGTGGTTCGCTTCAGCGCAGAGGAAACGGTGGCATTCACCGAGGACGGCAAGCTGAGCTACTTCTACCCGGGACGGGACCGCATCTACGCTATTTAATAAAAAGAAGAATCCAATCTGGAGCAAGGGCTATTTAGATTTTTTTCTAAATAGCCCTTGCTTTTTATTTGTCGCTGTGTTAGAATATATTTAGAAAATAATCTAAATAGATTCTGGACGGAGGGAGGAGATTGGATGGGACTGGCAGAAACTTTTAAGGCAGTATCAGACCCGGTCAGGAGGGAAATCCTGATGCTGCTGCGAGATGGGAAGATGTCCGCAGGAGAAATTGCTTCGCATTTTGAGATGACCGGAGCGACCATTTCCTACCATCTGTCTCAACTGAAAAAATCGGAGCTGATTCAGGAGGAGCGGCAGAAAAATTTTATCTACTACCGACTGAACACCAGCGTGTTTGAAGAGATGATGATGTGGATTGCGCAGTTTTCCAACTTGAAGGAAGAGGGGAAGGAGAATGACCATGAAAATGAGAATAAATAATAAGGGATGGAGAACGCTCCTGGCGGTTTTGACTCTGCTGCCGATTGTTGAATTGTTGGGAGCAATCATGGTGCTTCCGGATACGGTAGCAGTTCATTGGGGAATCGATGGAACGCCGGACCGGTACGGCAGCCGGTTTGAACTGCTGATTCCAACTGCTATCATCCTGCTGGTGGGAGGAATCTTCTGGTTTCAAAACAAAAAACCACAGCCTAAGGGTGCAAGAGCAGGGGGAATCGGTGCGCTGCTGTTGTTCAATATCGTGGTCCCGATGCTGCTGTATGTCACCTTCCGCCCACAGGTCAACCTGTTGAGCTTTTCGTTTGGAAAGGTGGTCTGCGGTCTGATGTCAGCGGTGATTCTGGTGGTGGGAAATTATCTGCCAAAGGTTTCCTGGGAATACCGCTTGAAACAGTATGGATTTCGAACCAGGTACTCTCTGGTGAATGAGCAAATCTGGGACCGCACCCAGCGCTTTGCCGGATACAGCAGTACCGCAACAGGAATCGTGGGGATTGTAGCTGCGATTTTCCTCGAGGATTTCCCATGTCTACTGGTGATGATTGGAGCGCTGCTGTTGTCTCAGATTGCGGCATGGCTGTATTCCAGACGGCTGTGGAAGAATCTGGAAGAAAGAAAGGAAAATATCAGACAAAAATAAAAAAATTTACAATTTTCTGTCTTTACTATCCCTGATTGATGTTGTATAATGAGGACAGCTTAAAGTTTTCGGAAAAAGAAAACCATCAGACTTTTTGTTTCAGGAGGAGTAAAACGATGAAA
>URFD01000178.1 GCA_900547015.1 uncultured Oscillospiraceae bacterium
CTATAATGAAAGTTGAAAATTTTTTAACATTTTTCATATTTCATATAAAAACCGCTTGAGATAAAGGAGTTATTATGCACCCACAAAAAATCTTATTCGTCAGCCACTGTCTGCTCAACACCGCCTCCAAGGTACAGCGCCCCGAGGAACAGGGTGAAAAGGAGGACAGCCTCCGCAAGGAATTTCTCTACCGTGCTTTGGAGCAGAATGTCCAGATCATCCAGCTGCCCTGCCCGGAATTTACCCTGTACGGTGCCAGCCGTTGGGGACACGTCAAGGAGCAGTTCGACAACACCTTCTTTCGTGACCACTGCCGCCACATCCTCGCACCCTTCATCCAGCAGATGCGCGCTTATTTGCAGCCGCGGGAGCAGCACAAATTCCGCGTGCTCGGCATTGTCGGCATCAACGGCAGCCCCAGCTGCGGTGTCGATTTCACCTGCTCTGCTCCGTGGGGCGGAGAATTTTCCGGCCGCAGCAACATCACAGAGGTGCTCGGTCAGGTGGCCTGCATCCCGGAGCACGGCGTCCTGATGGATGTCCTGTGCCAGATGATGCAGGAGGAAGGCATCTCCCTGCCGCTGGTTGGCTTGGATGCCCGCAATCCTCAGCCGCTGTTTGACCTGCTGGAGGCTGACCCATCATGAAGATTCGTCTGGAACACATCACCAAGGTCTTTAAAACCACCACAGCGGTCAGCGACCTCTCCTTCACCATCGATGACGGAGAGATGATCTGTTTGCTCGGCCCTTCCGGCTGTGGAAAGAGCACAACCCTTTCCATGGTGGCAGGTCTGGAAAAACCGAAACCAAAACCGAGGAGAAAGTCGAAGAACCTGCTGGTGAGCCGGTTGAAATCACCTTCAGGACGCACTGGGCGACCAGCTTGACCTGGTATTCAACGGCGAGAAGGACATCGACACCGCACTCAAGGATGCTCAGGCAAACGGCGAGAAGGCAATGGCTGAGGCAAGAAACAGCTAGTCCTCCCGCAATCCTAAAAAATGCGTATCTCTTTCACACGATCTTTTTAGAAGCAAAAATCGCGGTGCTTTTCGCACCGCGGTTTTTGTTCGTTTCGGTAACATCCTGCATCAAAACAGGACGATTTTTCGGTTATTCCGGGTCTCCCCACATCCGGTCCAGCTCATAGATTCCCAGAATATACATCCGAACCGCGTGCAGCAGCACCGAGATATTCTGGGCTTCGTCCGCACCGTGTGCCGAACCGTGGCCCTCCGGGAATGGCTTTTTCTCGTATTGGTTGCCTGCGCCGAAGCCAAATCCTCGCGTAAACTTGCGCGCATAGGTGCAGGCTCCCATCACATACGGGCGCTCCTGAACGCCGGTCACCCGATTGTAAAGGTCAATCAGGAGGGCAAGCTCCGGGTCATCCTCCGGAATATAATATCCCGGGTTGGTTTTGATCAGCTCGAACTCCAGCTCTGTATCCGCAAAGAAGTCCTTCAGCCGGTCTGCCGCATCCTGACAGCAAATCGATGCCGACAGCCGCACATCAAAGAAGAAGCGTACCTGCTCTCCTGCTGTGTCGATTTGATACAGGCGCACCAGCGTCTCTCCGCTCTGCTCGTCCTGATAGTGGATGTTCATTTTGTCGCCCTTGCTGTCCTGTGTCAGCTCTCGAACCAGCTCCTGCGCCTTACCGCAAGCCAGCAGCGGACGCTCCAGCAGCTCTGCCGGCTCGCACAGCAGCTCCTCCACCTGGCCGGAAATGCTCAGCCTTGCGTGATTATGCACCATTTTCTGCTTGATTCCCCAAGTCCGCACCTCATCCAAAGCCTCGGCCTTTGGTGCAGACAGGGTGAATTTAAACAGGCTCTTTTCTCCGTTGACGGCAGGAAAATCAGCGTCCGCCGCAAGACCCAAATCCGGCTGTCCGGCCCGTTCCAGATAGTAGGAAATATCGTCCATCCCCATCTCCTCGTTCGAGCCAAAGACAAGGCGAATGTCGTTTTTCAGCGGGATGTTGTGTTCTGCAAAAAATGCCAGCGCATACAGGGTCGCAATCAAAGGCCCTTTATCGTCCACAGCCCCTCGTCCCACGATGTAATCTCCCATAATCGTTCCCTCAAACGGAGGATAGAGTGCATCGCTCTCATCCGCCGGAACAACATCCGCATGGGCGGACAGCACCAGCCGCTTGCCCTTCTGCTCCGGACTCAGGGTCGCCTCGATACAGCGATAGTCGTAGTTGCGGGTGTACAGGTGCTTGCTCTGCGCCAGCTCAGAACAGAAGTCCAGCGCCCTTGCACACGCTTCTCCGTATGGTTTTCCACTATCATCCTGACAGATGATGCTTGGAATCCGCACCATCCTGCACACGTTTTCTACAATCTCGTCGCGGTACTGTTCCAGATACCGTTCGATTTGTCCTGACAATTCCATTCCGATTCTCCTCCCGCCTTGTTTGTGTCATTTTTGTATTTTAATATTAGTAAATTCTCTCCATTGATTTTCTCGATAGTTCCCCAAAATA
>URFD01000179.1 GCA_900547015.1 uncultured Oscillospiraceae bacterium
TTTTTTTTTTTAATGATACGGCGACCACCGAGATCTACACTCTTTCCCTACACGACGCTCTTCCGATCTGATGGCAAAGCTCCCGGGTTAATTCCCGGGAGCTTTGTTTTGCCGGGAGAAAAAACAGGGGTGTGAATCATATTTAGGTATGATAATAACATTTTGTAAAGAAATAGAAAAAACGATTGATTTTTGTCGATTGTTGCAATATGCTATGGTTAGCCAAATTTGTGGGCATACTCAAAAGGTAAGGAGTGTAGGCAGATGAATGAAGTAAAAAATCCAAAGGTCAAAAAACCGCTGTTGTACTATTACATTATCGTCCTTCTGGTCTTGATGCTGCTCAACACCTTTTTGTTCCCGGTGCTGTTTCGCAGGACTGAGGTGCAGGTGGATTACAGTACCTTCATGAATGATTTGAAGGAAGGCAAAATCCAGCAGGTCGAGGTTTTGGACCAGAAAATCGAATATTTGATGAAGAATGAGAAGGACACCAGTATTTATATCACCGGCAATATGGGCGACCAAAATCTGGTGGACCGTCTGGAGGAGGCCGGGGTCATCTACGGCAAGGAAATCGAGGAGCCAATGTCTCCGCTGCTGTATATGCTCATCAGCGTGGGCGGGCCGATTCTGATTTTCATGCTGGTCGGCAGGATGATTTCCAAGAATCTGGAAAAGAGAATCGGCGGCTCCAATGCGATGACCTTCGGCAAGAGCAACGCCAAGGTCTATGTAGAGGCGCAGACCGGCAAGACCTTTGCGGATGTTGCCGGAGAGGATGAAGCTAAGGATGCTCTCAGAGAAATCGTAGACTTTCTGCACAACCCGGAAAAGTATGAGAAGATTGGCGCCCAGATGCCAAAAGGCGCACTGCTGGTGGGCCCTCCCGGAACCGGTAAGACCCTGCTGGCAAGGGCGGTAGCAGGAGAGGCAAACGTACCGTTTTTCTCCATCTCCGGTTCGGAATTTGTAGAAATGTTTGTGGGCGCAGGTGCAGCCCGTGTGCGCGACCTGTTCCATCAGGCGCAGGAAAAAGCTCCTTGTATTGTTTTCATTGATGAGATTGATACAATCGGCAAAAAGAGAGACGGCTCCGGTATGGGCGGCAACGATGAACGGGAGCAGACCCTCAACCAGCTGCTGACCGAGATGGACGGCTTCGACGGTAAAAAGGGCGTTGTCATCCTCGCCGCAACCAACCGTCCGGAAACGCTGGATAAGGCGCTGCTCCGTCCGGGTCGTTTTGACCGCAGAATACCGGTAGAGCTTCCGGATTTGGCAGGACGAGAGGCAATCCTGCGGGTACACGCTCAGGATAAGCAGATGTCCGACAAGATTGACTACGGCACCATCGCACGCGCAACCGCAGGTGCATCGGGTGCAGAGCTTGCCAACATCGTCAACGAGGCGGCGCTCAGAGCAGTCCGCAACAACCGCTCTCAGGTCGAACAGGCCGATTTGGAGGAAGCGGTCGAAACGGTGATTGCCGGATATCAGCGCAAGGGTGCTGTGATCTCTCCGAAAGAGAAGAAAATCGTATCCTACCATGAAATCGGACACGCACTGGTGGCAGCGATGCAGAAGCATTCTGCACCGGTTCACAAAATCACCATCATCCCCCGCACCTCCGGTGCTCTGGGCTATACCATGCAGGTGGCGGAGGAGGAAACCCTGCTGATGAGCAAGGAGGAAATCATCGATAAAATCACCACCTATACCGGCGGACGGGTGGCAGAGGAATTGATTTTCAACTCGGTTACCTCGGGTGCTTCCAACGATATTGAGCAGGCAACCAAGCTGGCTCGCGCGATGATTACCCAGCTGGGTATGAGCGACACCTTCGGAATGATGGCGCTGGAGACGGTGAACAACCAGTATCTGGGCGGAGATGCTTCTCTGGCTTGCTCGGAGCAGACCGCTGCCAAGGTCGATGAGGAGGTCAAGGAGCTGATTGCTCAGTGCCACGACAAGGCAAAACAGATCTTGAGTGAAAATCTGCCGGAGCTTCATCGTCTGGCACAATATCTGCTGGAGAAGGAAACCATCACAGGCGAGGAATTCATGCAGATTTTAAACCAGATGAAACAGGAACAAGAGCCTTCCAAAGCAGAATAGAGCCTTATGAGCTTTCAAAAAGCGGCGCTATGTAACATTCACCACCTTTTGATGAGGGTCGAGCAGCTTTGCTCGGGAAATATCGCAGCAGGCGGAAAAAAGAGGACTTGTGGGGAATCACAGCGTCGGGAAATGACGAAACGCAAAAAAGCTGTCGAATCAAAACAAAGGCAGAACTGCATCTTTATGCAAAAGACAGAAGCTACCTATGCAGGATTTGAAGGATTTCCTGCATAGCGAGCCTTAGGGAAAATAAGGGACAAAAAATCCCCCATTCCTAGCAAATGAAGGGGGGAGGGGAAAGCTGGGGTGACAGGCTATTGAG
>URFD01000180.1 GCA_900547015.1 uncultured Oscillospiraceae bacterium
CCATCCGGTCATACAAGTCTACATGATTGGCTCCGGGAACGATATACAGTTCTTTCGGTTCGCTGGCTTCTTGATAGTCTCCCTGTTGGCCAAAGACTCTGACCTTGATGACGCCCTCTACGGAATCTCCCTCCAGCTCGCCCAGTGTGCCCATCACGCGGATGGTGCGGCGGGTGTTCTGAGTGAAGGCGGTCATGGTGAACACAGCGGTCGCTCCGTTTTCAAACTCCATATTGACAACCTCGTGGTCTACAACATCGTTGTCGCAGTGGTAGACGCAGCGTCCATACGGCCCGGTACGAATTGCTTCGTAGACATTTTCCTCGGTCGGGTCTACGCAGAGTGCGTTGCACGGCCAGCCGCCGTGGTTATCGCGGACACCGGTCTTTTTGTTGGTAATATAAATTTTCTCCGCATCGTAGGGACAGGTGTCCTTGCACTTGCAGCCGCCCAGACAATACTCGGTTGCTCCCTCCGGCGCTTTGTCGGGACGGAAATGGCTCAACGAACCGAAGGAGGTGATATTTTCACAGCGCTGACCCATCAGCCACTGCAAAAGGTCCATATCGTGGCAACTCTTTGCCAGAATCATCGGGCTGGTCTCCTCCGAGCTTCTCCAGTTACCTCTGACAAAGCTGTGTGCCTGATGGAAGTAACCGACATCCTCGTGCGCCGAGATATTGCGGACCTCGCCGAGCTTTCCGCTCTCGATGATTTCCTTCACCGTCTGATAAAAGGGGCTATAGCGGAGGACATGGCAGACGGTCACGACCTTGTTGCACTCGTGCGCCTTTCTCTGAAGCTGGATGCACTCGGCAACATCCGGAGAAATCGGCTTTTCGGTCATAACATGGTAGCCTCTTTCCAGCGCTTCGAGCGCCTGCGGAACGTGCTGTCTGTCCTGCGTACAAATGAACATCAAATCTGCCAGTTTAGGGTGCTTGAGCATTTCCTCTGCGCTGTCAAAGCACATCTCATCCGGCAGACCGAACCGCTCTTTGGCCGCTGCAACCTTTTCCGGGACAATATCTGCTACTGCAACCACCTTCATGCTTTCCGGATGCTCGAGGGTATACTGGGAATAGCACTGTCCTCTCAAGCCATATCCCGCTACTGCAATGGTAATTACCTGTTCCATTTGATCTCCTCCTTATCAAAATCATCCTGCCACCTCATCCCATGACAAAGCCGCGCAGGAATCTTGTTTCCTGAGTGATTCATTATACCATATCCGGCCCTGATTGACAATAATTTGACATCTTTTCTGGTGCGTTTTCTTCCGATTTTAAACCCCAAAGCGTCAAAAAAGCGGATGACCCATCGTCATCCGCTTTCCGGTTTTTACAGTCCAAGAATTACCTTGGCAATTTTAAAATACATAATCAGTGCGAACGCATCCACCACGGTGGTAATCAGCGGTGCAGCCATAATCGCCGGGTCGCAACGCAGCATCCCTGCTACCAGCGGCAGGAAAGCGCCGACAGCCTTCGCAGCGACTACTGTGATAAACATTGCCAGCGAAACGGTGAGTGCGATTTCCGCAGAGTTTGGTGTGGTGAGCAGCAGGCGGAAAAAATTAACCACGCTCAAGCCTGCTCCGGCAAGCACACCGATCCGAATCTCTTTCCAGATCACAGAGACAAGATTGCGGATGGTGATTTCGCCCATCGCCATCGCCCGAATCACCATGGTGCTGCTCTGGGAGCCTGCATTTCCGCCGGTATCGGTCAGCATTGGGATAAAGGTGACCAGCATCGGAACGGCTGCAAAGGCGCTCTCATAGCGTGCCAGAATCGTGCCGGTAATCATACCGGAAATCATCAGCGCCATCAGCCAGATGATTCTGTGTTTTGCCAGCGTGCCGACGCTGGTTTTGAGGTAGGGCTGTGTGTTGGAGACGGCTTCGCAGGCACAAATCTGTTTTGCCTTTTCCGGCTGCATCAGGCAGGCAACCGAAAAGCGAAGCTCTTCATCCTGGAGTGCAAGCCAGCGGGAGGCACTTGCCGGCTCCATATCGCTGAGCCGGTCGCTGATTGCCTGGTAATCCCTCTCCCGAATCCAGGTCTGCATCTCATTCTCGTAAACCATTCCATTCATTCCATTGGCAGCTAAAACCATTCTTTTCATTGTTTGCTCCTCCTTACTGTCATTTTTTTCAGGACAGTGAGTACCGCAAAACAAAACCGCACCGCAGACACTTCCCCAAAAGGAAACGCTGCTGTGCGGCGATTTCTGCCATCATAAAGAAGGTGCAGGCTGCAAAGCCCGCAAGCTAACGACCCATCCCCTTGGAGGGAACATCTTGCGCGGGCTGTGCAGAAGCACAACAGTTCATTATAACAGAAATCGCTCTTGTTTTCATCGTACTCCTACTGTGATCGTCCACGAATGTTCCTCCTTTCCTGTGAAACAGGCTTTCTTTACTCTTTCAGTATACGCGT
>URFD01000181.1 GCA_900547015.1 uncultured Oscillospiraceae bacterium
ACAGTTGCACAATCAGGATATTGCCAATGCCCTTTTCAGCCTCTCGGTGCTGTGTTTAAAGGGAATCTTTTATCGAGAATAAGGATACTATAATACGACAAAAAAGTCAATATCTTCACAAAGAGATTGTGAAGAGAAATTTTTGCTGGCCAATTCGAGGGGACAGCCGCGTTTGGTGGGACGAATTGCCGTCGGCTCAAAAATGTGATACACTAGAGAAAAACCATCAACAGAGGAGAAGATCGCATGATTGATTTACAGATTCCCGGATGGGGTCATCTGGAAATCCAAAACCTGGTTCTTGATTTTAACGGAACTCTGGCAACGGACGGAGCCTTGATTGAGGGGGTCGCTCAACAGCTGTGCCGCCTGCACGAGCAGGGGGTGAACATCTATGTTATTACAGCGGACACCAACGGAACCGTCCGCAAGGAGTGCGAGGGCCTTCCGGTGGAGGTGCTGGTTTACGACAGCGCAACGGTCGCAATCAACAAGATGGAGCTGGTCTGCCAGCTGGGAGCCGACCGGACAGCCAGCATCGGAAACGGAAGAAACGACCGCAAGATGTTCTCGGCAAGTGCGCTTTCGATTGCGGTGCTGGGCGAGGAGGGAGCCTGCGTCCAATCGGTGCTGCGGGCGGATGTTCTGGTTACCAGCATCACACAGGCACTGGAGCTGCTCCTGAGCCCTCACCGCCTGAAGGCAACGCTGAGAGGGTAAAGGAACCGAATTGGGAATGGGTGCATAGTATGCTCATGTAGGAGACATCAAACAAACCGTCTCTGAAACAGTAAGGAGGATTTTTTATGTATCATCATTCCTGTCAGCCCTGTTCCCAGCCATCCCAGAACGCTCCGGCAAATTCTCTGTCCGACTTTTTCCCGGCAGGCTATCGGGTCAGCTCGGCTCATGAGAGATTTCCGTACTATATCAGTGTTCCGGTCTATCTGGAAGAAGAAAACAACTGCGGCAGCTGTGGTGGCTGTGGCTGCAATTCCGGTTGTAATTCCTGTTGCTCGCACTGCTCGCAGAGCTGTTACTGCCCTTGCTCGAGCGGCATGAACACCTCGTGCCCCTCGTCGGCATCGAGCAGCCCTTCCTGCGGCTATAACCGCATCCGCTGTACTACCCGCTTCTGCCGTTAGGGCTTCCTGCGCTGTCCTGCTAACAGGGTAGCGCGTACTTACAAAGAAAATCCTTCCTTCTCAATCCGGAGCGTGTTCTGCGCTCCGGATTTTTTATGCGAAAAATTTTCATGCCGAAAAAGGAACGAGGCCCGGACACATGAAAGGTCCGAACCTCGTTTTTGGTTTGTTCTGTGATTATTTCTCCAGAGATGCAACTGCTGCGCGGATGCGTTTTACAGCTTCCTCTACATAGCAGCGTGGGCAAGCCATGTTTGCACGGACAAAGTTGCTGCCTTCTGGGCCGAAGAAGGTACCTGCATTGAATGCAAGGTGGCATTTCTCTTTGAAGAATGCAGACAGCTCATCGTCGCTCATATTCAGGCCATGGCAGTCTACCCATGCAAGGTAGGTGCCTTCCGGGCTCCACATCTTCAGAGGAGCGATGGAGTTGATCTCGTTTGCAAAGTAGTCCATGTTTGCTTTGATGTAGACATTCAGCTCATCCAGCCACTGGTCGCACTCGGTGTAAGCTGCGGTTACAACAGAGTCTACGAAAGCGTTTGCGCTGCCGATGTGCAGATTGTTCAGCAGAGTCTTGAAGCGGTTACGCAGGTCCTCGTTCTGGATGATGATGTTGGATGCCTGAAGGCCGGCAAGGTTGAAGGTTTTGCTTGGAGCGGTGCACAGGATGGTGCGCTCTGCCAGCTCAGCGGACAGGGTGTTGATGACATAATGCTCCTGGAAAATCAGGTCGTTGTGGATTTCGTCGGCAATCATGTACAGGTTGTGTTTCAGGCAGAAGTCTACGATGCCCTGAAGCTCTTCACGGGTCCATACACGGCCAACCGGGTTGTGTGGGCTGCACAGCATGAAGGCTTTGGTCTTTGGAGTGATGCGTTTTTCCATGTCCTCGAAGTCGATGGTGTAGAAGCCGTTGTTGTTAACCAGTGGGCTTTCCACCAGATTTCTGCCGCAAGCGGTGGTAGCGCCACGGAATGGGCCGTATACAGGAGAGAGGATCATAACCTCGTCGCCCGGCTCGGTGACAGCCTGTACACCCAGGGTCAGAGCAACAACAACGCCCGGAGTAAAGACAATCCAATCCTTTTCGATGTGGAAGTTGTGGCGGCGCTGCATCCAGTTGATGACTGCATCATAGTAGCCCTGGCTCAGACGGCTGTAAGCATAGATATGATGGTTTGCGCGTTTGATGAAAGCATTATAAATCGGAGCAGCGCCAGTATTTGACGACAGAAAAAGTCTTGCACCAGTATACGGATTTAGCGCAATATAAGACCATCAGCACCGTCCC
>URFD01000182.1 GCA_900547015.1 uncultured Oscillospiraceae bacterium
TTTTTTTTTTTTTTAATGATACGGCGACCACCGAGATCTACACTCTTTCCCTACACGACGCTCTTCCGATCTGGCTCCACCTGTTGGGCAGTTGCCGGTATCTTTTGTCCGTTCTGTTCAATCAGGACCTCCTGCCCCAGCGTGATGCACACCTGGCTGTACTGCTCCAAAATCTGCTCAGCGCCAATCTCGGGATTTCCCAGCAGGGCAAACAGCTGCTCGTCCAAAGCCTGCCGAACCTGCTCTGCATCCGGTGCTTTTCCCCAGACGCTTTGCAGCGAGCCTGCCTGCTCCAAACCATCCTGCATCAGCTGCTCCCGGGTCTGGGTCAGATTGAGACCAATCCCACACACAGCCCAGAATCTACCGTCGGAAAACCGGCTTTCGCACAGGATGCCCGCCAGTTTGACAAAGCCGTTTGGAGAGCGCGTGACCACATCGTTCGGCCACTTGAGCCAAACCGGCTTCATTCCCTGCTGTTCCAGCGCCTGACTGACAGCCAGACCCGCTACCATCGGCAACAGCTTGAGCTGCTCCTCACTAAGGCCCTTGAGCAGCCACGAGCCCAAAAAGCTCTGGGCTTCGCAGTCCTGCCAGACCTTTCCCTGTCTGCCCTTTCCGGCGGTCTGGTGGGAGGCTGTCACGAGCGTCCAATCCGGCAGCTCTTCCCCGTTTCGTTTGAGATATTCGTTGGTCGAGTCCACGGTATGCAGATGAATCCATCTGCCTGTTCCTGCCATCGGGCTAATCCTTTAAGTTCCGAATGGAACAGACAATCTGTTTGCCCTGAATATCGATGACCCCATAGGTCGGATAGAGCGACCCGCGCGGACTTCCCAGACTGCCCGGATTCATGATATACAGCCCATCCTGATATTCACAAAACGCCTGATGGGTATGTCCGTACAGCAGCACCCGGACCTCCTTCTGTTTTGCCTGCTCAATCAGCTCGGTTGGATTATATTTGACATTCCACTGATGCCCGTGGGTACAGTAAAATTTAATGTCCCGAACATAGGAAACCAGATTATAGTCATTGTTGGAACCGAAGTCGCAGTTTCCACAAACGCACCAGTCCTCTTTGGGAACTCCGTGCATGGCGGTATGGAAATCTCTGGTTCCATCGCCCAAAAAGATAAACAGCTCTGCCTCCGGCTGTTCCTCAATTACCTTCTTTACTCGGTCTGCCCGTCCATGGGAGTCCGACATCACAACAATTCTCATCCTTCACCCTCTTTTCTGCTATCTCTATTATCCTGCAAAATTTGCGGTTTTTCAACTACTTTTCATATTTTTTATCGGTTGTCCCTTCGGCTCACGTTTGACGATACCGTTCTCCCGATTAAATTCAGGCAACTTTTTCCTTCTGCTCTCATATAGATTACCCAAGCCGGAAATCCTTCCGGCAGACAAAACATCCCTTTACTGAGAAACGGAGCGGATTATCATGTCGAATCTTCCTCAAATCAGCCCTGCCCAGCTGGAGCTGCTCCTGAAAATGGCTGGAAAACAGCTTCACATCGACCCTCAGGAGCTGCGCCGCCAGCTGGAAAGCGGAGACCTGCGTGCGGTCAGCACCGGTCTTAGCGGTCAGTCAAGCCAACAGCTGGACCGCCTGCTGTCCGACCCACAGAAGGCCCAACAGCTGCTCAGCCAGCCCGACCTTCAAAAATTTCTGCAAACCCTTCGGTAGCTGTCTTTCTGCCAGGATTTTAAAAAAGGAGTGAACCGCCTTGTCCCAGAATGAAAATTCCAACGAGCTGGGCTCCATGATTTCGCAGCTGCTGTCCGACCCACAAAAAGTCCAGCAGCTTCAGCAGATGGCTTCGTCGCTGGGACTGGGCGCCGCCCAGTCCTCGGACACCGCCTGCCCCTCCAACCCGCCCTCTATGCCGCAAAACAGTACAAACCTCTCCTCCCTCATCGGGGCGCTGGGCCTTCATCAGCCGGCTGCATCCCAACCTCCTGTTCCTGACCCTAATCTGCTGATTTCGCTTCAAAGCGTCATGCAGCGCTTTTCTCAAACCAATCCCGGTGTGGAGCTTTTGCGCGCGCTGCGTCCTCTGCTTTCCGAAGCGCGCGCCAGAAAGGTGGATGATGCCGTTCGGATGATGCAGCTGATTCAGGCGCTTCCTGCCTTAAAGGAAATGGGACTGTTCCGGTCGGGAGGTGGAGTATCATGAAGTGGGAAAACACCCATCAATATTCCCGGCAGGAGCTGGAAGATATGCAGCAGAACGCACTGGAACGGGTGCGCCAGATGCAGCGCCGCTCCGAGCAGATGCTGCATCACACGAAAAGACCGCCTTCTTTTTTTATCGAGGAACCGCAGTCGACCCCTGTCCCACTACCTCCTTCACCCTCCTGTGATGTCAAACCTCTTC
>URFD01000183.1 GCA_900547015.1 uncultured Oscillospiraceae bacterium
GCTCCAATTTTGGAGGAAAACTTTCATTTTTGGGCTATTTTGCAGGAAAACTGCAAAAATCCTGCAATTTTCCTTGATTTTTGCAGGAATACAGGCTAAAATAAAAAGAGACAAGAGTGGTCCGCTTCGGGCCTTCTCAATCGAATTTGTTCACAAGGAGTCTGTTGGGATGAACATAGATCTTTTAACGCACATCGAGTCCCGCCTGCCCGAGTTCTCCAAGGCGCAGAAGGTGATTGCCCATTACATCCTGGAGCATTACGAAAAAGCCGCTTTCATGACCGCCTCTCGTCTTGGCGCAACGGTTGGGGTCAGCGAATCCACCGTTGTCCGCTTTGCCTCCGAGGTTGGCTGCGACGGCTACCCGCAGCTCCAAAAGGGTCTTCAGGAAATCATCCGCAACCGCCTGACCTCTGTCCAGAGAATGGAAATCACCAGCGACCAGATTGGCAGGAACAATGTGATTTCCAAAGTCCTCTCAATGGACATCGAGCGCATCAAACACACCATGGAGGAGCTGGACACCCTCAGTTTTGACCAGGCTGTTCAGAAAATCATCCATGCGCGCCGCATCTATATCATCGGTGTGCGAAGCGCGGCTTCTCTGGCCGGATTTTTACAGTTTTATTTTAACCATATCTTTGATAACGTCCACCTGATCAACACCACCAGCACCAGCGAAATGTTCGAGCAGCTGTTCCGCATCACCGACGAGGATGTCCTGATTCCAATCAGCTTTCCCCGCTACTCCCAGCGCACCATCAAGGCTGCCCGATACGCCCGCACCAGAGGAGCGGATGTGATTGCGATCACCGACTGCGCCGCCTCTCCGCTGGCCGATGTTGCCAACATCAGCCTGCTGGCACGCAGCGATATGTCCTCTTTTGTCGATTCTCTGGTCGCTCCGCTCAGCGTTCTGAATGCGCTGGTGGTTGCGGTCGGTCTGGAAAAGCAGGACGAAATCAGCCAGACCTATGCCGAGCTGGAGCATATCTGGGACGAATACAATGTCTATGAAAAAACGGAGGATGAATCTGCCCATGCCCGATAAACACTGTGATACCCTCATCATCGGCGCCGGAGCTGCCGGACTGATGGCCGGCATTCAGGCTGCCCGCCGCGGCCGTCGCGTGCTGATTCTGGAAAAGATGGACCGGCCCGGACGCAAGCTGCTCATCACCGGCAAGGGACGCTGCAACGTCACCAACTGCTGTACGGTGGAAGAATTTATGGGCAACGTGCTGACCAACCGCCGCTTTTTATACAGCTGCCTCAATGCCCTGAACCCCTATGAGGTGATGGGATTTTTTGAAGAATGCGGAATCCCGCTCAAGGTGGAGCGCGGCGAGCGTGTCTTTCCGGTTTCTGACCATGCCTCCGACATTGTGGACGCACTGGTACAGCAGGCCAAGGATTCCGGCTGCCGCATCACACAGGCTTGTGCCCACAGTCTGCTGCTGGAAGCGGACGAAGAAGGCCGCTCCCGCGTCTGCGGCGTTGTGACCGAGGACGGGCAGGAAATCCGTTCCGACGCTGTCATCGTTGCAACCGGCGGAAAGAGCTACCCCATGACCGGCTCGACCGGCGACGGCTACCGTCTTGCCCGTCAGGCAGGACACCGGGTAACACCGCTTCGTCCGTCGCTGATTCCCATTGTCTGCGAGGAAAAGCTCTGCCGCGACATGATGGGCCTTTCCTTAAAAAATGTTACCCTGACCGTGGTTGATACCGCTTCCGGCAAGGAGGTCTTTTCCGAGCTGGGCGAGATGCTGTTCACCCACTTCGGCGTTTCCGGCCCTCTGGTCCTGAGCGCAAGCTGTCATATGCAGCCGGACAAGGACGGCTCCCTGAGCCGCTACCGCCTGTATATCGACTGGAAGCCTGCCCTGAGCGAGCAGCAGCTGGATGCCCGAATTCTGCGGGATTTCGAGCAGTTTATCAACAAGGATTTTATCAACTCTCTGGGACTGCTGCTCCCCAAAAAGAGCATCCAAATCATCGCAGGACTCAGCGGGATTCCGTTTGAAACTAAAATCAATCAAATCACCAAGGCACAGCGCACCGCACTCATCCAGGTGATGAAGGCGATGCCGCTGACCCCGAAGGCATTCCGCCCCATCGAGGAGGCCATCGTCACCGCCGGCGGCGTAGACGTGGCGCAGGTCAATCCCAAAACGATGGAATCCAAGCTGGTGGACGGACTGTATTTTGCCGGAGAGGTGCTGGACGTCGATGGCTACACCGGCGGCTTCAATCTGCAAATTGCCTTTTCCACCGGTTTTGCCGCCGGAACCTACTGCTGATTCTTGCAGGGACGCTCTGACCAATCCGAGTCAGGGCGTCCTTT
>URFD01000184.1 GCA_900547015.1 uncultured Oscillospiraceae bacterium
ATCCGGCAGGAGCTTTCTGCCGGATTTTTTTAAGAGTAAAATTGGTTTGTGGAGAAAAATTCGGAGGTGAATAAAGTCCAGCATCTTTCACAATCAACATAATATACAATAAATTGATGTGATAAATGAAAAAATCCCGAGCTCTGCACTCGTCTAACGGACGAAAAATCGATAGTGTATCTAATAGAAATACAAACATCTCTGATAAACGCACAGAAAAAACGAAACCGTTCCAACTTTCTTGTGTAAATTGACGCAGAGCATCTCAAAAAGAACACGGGGCTTATAAATTAGAAGGATATTTGTTGTGCAAAATCACCATTAATTCCGACCACTCTGTCCCGAAAAGATAAAAAAATTTGTGAGGAATGCAAAATTGAAGAAATGCATTTGTACATTGTAAATGAAAAGTTAGTAACTTATTAATATTCTATAGACAAATCTGTTGATTTAAGCTATAATGAGGTTACCAACAAAACCTAATGTTGAGGAGGAAGATGTATGGACGCATTAAACAATCTCGTGTTGACATTACAGGACTTTATGTCCGGCAAGCTGCTGGTCGTTCTCTTGGTAGGTAGCGGTGTTTGGTTTACCATCAAGCTGCGCGGCGTACAGTTTACTCAGCTGGGCAAATCCTTCAAGGCTGTATTTGGCAACATCAAACTGAATGGTGAAAAAGCCGGCAAAGACGGTATGACATCGTTCCAGTCCCTTGCAACCGCAATCGCTGCTCAGGTTGGTACCGGTAACCTGGCAGGTGCTGCTACCGCTCTGGTAATGGGTGGTCCTGGTGCAATCTTCTGGATGTGGATCTCCGCTATCTTCGGTATGGCTACCATTTTCGTAGAGGCATCCCTGGCACAGAAATATAAAACAGTTGACGACTCCGGCGAAGTTACCGGCGGTCCTGTTTACTACATCCGTGCTGCTTACAAAGGTACATTCGGTAAAGTTTTGGCAGGAGCTTTTGCAGTTCTGATTACTCTGGCTCTGGGCTTCTTTGGAAACATGGTTCAGTCCAACTCCATCGGCGACGCTTTCCATGGCGCGTTCGGCATCAACCCACTGATCGTTGGTGTTGTAGTTGCGGTTCTGGCTGCATTCATTTTCCTCGGTGGCGTTGGCCGTATCGCATCTGTTACTGAAAAGGTTGTTCCAATCATGGCAGCCTTCTACATTCTGGGCTCCCTGATCCTGATCTTCATGCACATCGGTCAGCTGCCAGAAGCATTCAGACAGATTTTCGTTGGCGCATTCAATCCTGGCGCAGCAATCGGCGGCTTCTCCGGCGTTGCAGTTTCCCAGGCTATCAAATACGGTGTTGCTCGTGGTCTGTTCTCTAACGAGGCTGGTATGGGTTCTACCCCACACGCTCACGCTGTAGCAAAAGTGAAACATCCTTGTGACCAGGGTCTGGTTGCTATGATGGGTGTATTCATCGATACTCTGATCATCCTGAACCTGACCGCATTCTCCGTTCTGTGTACCGGCACCCTGACCGAAGCTGGTCAGAGCCTCACCGGCGCTGCCCTGACTCAGGCTGCATTCAACACCGGTTTCGGTTCCTTCGGTAAAATCTTCATCGCAATCTGCATGTTCTTCTTTGCATTCTCCACCATCGTTGGCTGGTACTTCTTTGGTGAGAAGAACGTAAGATACCTGTTTGGCTCCAAAGCTGTAAAACCATACGCTGCTCTGGTAGTCGTATTCATCATCATTGGTTCTGCCCTCAAGGTTGACCTCGTTTGGAACCTCTCCGACCTGTTCAACAGCTTGATGGTTATCCCGAACCTGCTGGGTCTGTGGGCAATGTCTAAGGTTGTTAGCGACCTGTACGAGGATTGGAAGAAACAGCAGCCTGCAAAGGTTAAATAAGATATTGACGATTCACGATAAATGTCTATCTGGGGAAAAAGCATCCGAAAGGGTGCTTTTTCCTTTTGCTGTTATTCGGCAAAAGGAGGGCGTTTTTGCTCTTGACGGATTGGGCACAGGAGGCTATAATAAGGCTGAAAACTGAATTGACGGGATGCAGGTGTGGAAACACAGAAAAGGAATCAGGTGTCAATCCTGAACAAGGCCGTTGCCGTGTTTAGCGAAAGTGTGTGCAGATACAAAATCAGCCACTGGAAGATTTCCGGGAAGGCGCACATACGCTGGAGGTCCAGTAGCTATCAGTCGGAATACTTGCCTGCGTTTTACTCGTTTCCAAACGAGTGCTTGTCTGGCTCTGCGGAACTCTGGAGTGCAGGCAGTGGAACAGGGAATTTGTACAGTACAGCTTTGAGCTTGAGGGGGAGAAGTCTCTCGCGGGCAGAAGC
>URFD01000185.1 GCA_900547015.1 uncultured Oscillospiraceae bacterium
GTTTGAGAACCTTTCTGCAAGGCAAGCTGAGCTTGCAGGCAATTCGCGTTGTTGGCTAGGTGCAGACTTGCGTCTTAACGCTCTCGCGGCAAGGCAGGCTGAGCCTGCACCCGGCTTGCAGGAGCGCTTCTAATTCTTTCACTTGTGAACGATAAAAATTAATACTACCTTTTTCAACTGATTCAAGATGTTAGGAGGTTTTCTTTATGTCCTATAAACCCGAAGAAGCCATGATGATTAAACTTGATTATGAGCTTCCGGAATACCCTTCCTTCCGCGAAGGCATCCGCCGCGCACCGCGCCGTGAATCCCACCTGAGTGAATCCGATAAGGCACTCGCAATCAAGAACGCTCTGCGCTATGTCCATCCGGACCATCACGAACAGATGGCAGCCGAGTTCGCACAGGAGCTGGAAGAGCATGGCCGTATCTACGGCTACCGCTTCCGTCCGGAAGGCGAGCTGCACGGCAAGCCAATCGATGAATACAAGGGCAACTGCATCGAGGGTAAAGCATTCCAGGTCATGATTGACAACAACCTCGACTTTGATGTTGCACTCTATCCGTATGAGCTGACCACCTATGGCGAGACCGGTCAGGTCTGCCAGAACTGGATGCAGTACCGCCTGATTAAAAAATATCTGGAAGTACTCACCGATGACCAGACCCTCGTAGTTGAGTCCGGCCATCCGCTCGGTCTGTTCAAATCCCACAAGACCTCCCCTCGTGTTATCATCACCAACGGTCTGATGATCGGTATGTTCGATAACCAGCAGGCATTCAACCGCGCTGCTGCTCTGGGTGTTGCCAACTACGGTCAGATGACCGCCGGCGGCTGGATGTACATCGGCCCACAGGGCATCGTACACGGCACCTTCAACACCCTGCTCAATGCAGGCCGTCTGGTTCTGGGCGTTCCGAAGGAAGGCAACCTCGCCGGCAAGCTGTATGTTACCTCTGGCTTGGGCGGTATGTCCGGCGCACAGGGCAAGGCTGCTGACATCGCAGGCGCTGCTTCGATTATCGCTGAGGTCGACATCTCCCGTATCATGACCCGCTACACTCAGGGCTGGGTAGACAAATACACCGACAGTCTGGACGAGGCTCTTGCTTGGGCTCTGGAGGCTCAGAAAGCTGGAGAAGCCTGTGCTGTCGCTTACCACGGCAACATCGTCGACCTGCTGGAATTCCTGATTGAAAAGAACATCCACATCGACCTGTTGTCCGACCAGACCTCCTGCCATGTTCCATACGACGGCGGCTACTGCCCACAGGGACTGACCTTTGAAGAGCGCACCGAGATGCTCGACAAAGACCCAGAGCATTTCAAAGAGCTGGTCAACAAGACCCTTCGCCACCACTACGAGCTGATTTGCCAGCTCCACGACAAAGGAACCTACTTCTTCGATTACGGCAACAGCTTCCTGAAAGCCGTTTATGATGCCGGCGTTCCGGAAATCTGCAAAAACGGCCACGACGAAGTAGACGGCTTCATCTTCCCATCCTATGTTGAGGACATCCTCGGTCCATGCCTGTTCGACTACGGCTACGGCCCATTCCGCTGGTGCTGTCTGTCCGGCAAACCGGAAGACTTGGATGCTACCGACGCTGCTGCGATGGAGTGCATCGACCCGAATGCCCGCTATCAGGACCGCGACAACTGGGTATGGGTTCGCGATGCGAAAAAGAACAAGATGGTTGTCGGCACCCAGTGCCGTATCCTGTATCAGGACGCTTACGGCAGAACCAAGATCGCACTCAAATTTAACGAGATGGTCCGTCAGGGCAAAATCGGCCCGGTTATGCTCGGTCGTGACCACCACGACACCTCCGGCACCGACTCCACCTTCCGTGAGACCTCCAACATCAAGGACGGCTCCAACATCATGGCAGACATGGCAGTACAGTGCTTCGCAGGAAACTGCGCTCGCGGCATGAGCTTGGTTGCTCTGCACAACGGCGGCGGCACCGGTATCGGCAAAGCTGTCAACGGCGGCTTCGGCATGGTGCTGGACGGCTCTGCCCGTGTTGATGAGATTCTGAAGGTTTCGATGATTTGGGACGTTATGAGCGGTGTTGCTCGTCGTTCCTGGGCAAGAAACGAGCACTCCATCGAGACCTGCGTTGAATTCAACCAGTCTCATCCGGGTCAGTATCATGTCACCCTACCTTACATTGCGGACGACGACCTCGTCGCAAAAGCAGTTGCCGGCATGGGTCACCACGAAAAATAGCAAGCTGAGCTTGCACCCGTTTTGAAGTTTTCGTCCACCTTTTTCAAAAGGTGGCAGTTTCCAAAGACAGCGTCTTTGGCCGACCTCC
>URFD01000186.1 GCA_900547015.1 uncultured Oscillospiraceae bacterium
AGTTGATACTGCGGCTCGCCTTTTTGCTTTAAAATCGGATTATTCTTTTGGGGACTCCTGCTCAGCGGATTTCGCTGCCGATTCCTCGGTCGACGGAACTGCCGGCTGAGCCTCCTGCTCTGTCTCCAGCGCCTTTGTCTCCTTCTTTGGACGATGCTCCTCGAATACGGAGAAATCGCCCTTCATCAGGCGGTCAAAGTCTGCGCCGTTGATCTTTTCAAATTCATACAGGAACTCTGCAACCTTGTGCAGCTGGTCCATGTGCTCGGTCAGGATGGTCTCGCACTGGTCGTATGCACTGTCGATGACTGCACGAACTTCCTCGTCAATCTGTGCTGCAACCGTCTCGGAGTAATCGCGGGAATGTCCCAAATCGCGTCCGAGGAAAACCTCATTCTCGTTCTGTCCATAAACGATTGGGCCCAAGCGGTCGCTGAAGCCATATCGGGTCACCATTGCCTTCGCAATCTTGGTGGCGCGTTCCAAATCGTTGGAAGCACCGGTGGAAATATCGTCGAGGACCAGCTTTTCTGCGATGCGTCCGCCCAGCAGGGTGACGATATTTTCCTGCATTCCCTTTTTGGTTTCGTAGCTCTTATCCTCTGCCGGCAGACTCATGGTATATCCGCCTGCCATACCGCGCGGGATAATCGAAATCTCATGTACCTTATCCTGCGTATCGCAGTAATAGGTGCTGACTGCGTGGCCGGCCTCGTGGAAGCAGGTCAGGCGCTTATCCTTGTCAGAAACCACATGGCTGCGCTTCTCCGGTCCTGCAACCACCTTGATGGTCGCTTCCTCGATGTCCTCCATCGTGATGGCCTTGCGGCCCTTTCTGGCAGCCAGCAGAGCTGCCTCATTGACTAAGTTTTCCAAATCCGCTCCGGTGAATCCGACCGTCGTCTTTGCGATGACTCTCAATTCCACATCCGGACCCAGCGGTTTGTTTCGGGTATGAACCTTCAGGATTTCCTCTCTGCCCTTGACATCCGGATAACCGACCACAATCTGGCGGTCAAAGCGTCCCGGACGCAGCAGAGCCGGGTCAAGGATATCCCGGCGGTTGGTGGCTGCCATGACGATAACGCCGGTGTTGGCGCCAAAGCCGTCCATCTCAACCAGTAGCTGGTTGAGGGTCTGCTCTCGTTCATCGTGGCCTCCGCCCAATCCGGCGCCTCTCTGACGGCCGACCGCATCAATCTCATCGATGAAGATGATGCTGGGTGCGCTTTTTTTCGCTTGGTCAAACAGATCTCTGACTCGGGATGCGCCGACGCCGACGAACATCTCAACAAAGTCCGAGCCGGAAATCGAATAGAATGGAACACCAGCTTCTCCCGCTACCGCACGCGCCAGCAGGGTTTTACCGGTTCCGGGAGGGCCCATGAGCAGAACACCCTTCGGGATACGCGCACCGAGGGCATTGAATTTTTTCGGGTCTTTGAGGAACTCGACCACCTCGACCAGCTCTTCCTTCTCCTCGTCGGCACCGGCCACATCGGCAAAGGTCACCCGTCTGCCGTCTTCCACCGGCTTTGGCTTGGCTTTGCCGAAGGTGTTCATCTTTCCTCCGCCTCCGCCTGCCTGACGCATCATAAAGACCCACAGCAGCAGGATACCGCCCAGCATCAGCAGGGTCGGCAGCAGGGTAATCAGCAGCGACGGCTCCTTCGCAGGCAGGTAGTTGCGCTTGAAGCTCGTATCGCTCTGCTGTTCATATTGCTGGATATAGGGCTTGACATCCTCGTTGAACTGAGAAATGCTGGGCAGCTGGTAATCGACCAGCTGGCTCTGGTCCTTGAGGCGGATGGTCAGTTCCCCGGTATTGTAGTCGATCTGGTACTCCTCTACCTGATCCTCCCGGAAATAATCCAAGACCTGGTAATACTTGAGACTTGAGGTCGGTTTGTCCATGGACATCATCGCGAACAGCAGCACGATGAGCAGGCCAAACATTCCCAAGTACATGAGGATTCCTTTTGATTTTTTGGGCACCAATGATTCACTCCTGTCTCTCTTATTCTGTTCTAATTGGATTTACTTGGTATATACTTCTGGTTTGAGCACCCCGATATATGGGAGGTTGCGGTATTTTTCCGCAAAATCCAAGCCGTATCCGACCACGAATTCGTCCGGGACCTCAAAGCAGGAATAGTCTGGAGCAATGTCTGCCTCTCTTCTGGCAGGTTTATTGAGCAGTGTTGCAATCCGGATGCTGGCAGGATTTC
>URFD01000187.1 GCA_900547015.1 uncultured Oscillospiraceae bacterium
AATCTGTTTTTTCTCAAATTTCGCCGATTATCGCCTATTTGCTTTCTCCCATAAAGGACAGCGTCAGCGCACCCGGACCCGCATGAGAACCGATGACCGGCCCGATATGATGAATCATCGCCTTGACAATACCGAATTTTTCCTTCACCAGCTCCGCCAGATACAGCGCATCCTCTATGCAGTCGCCGTGGCTGATATAAATGGTGTCGTTTTGGAGCAAAAATCTGCCGACCTTCTCCTCCATGTGCTTGACCAGTGCCTGAATCGACTGCTTTCTGCCGCGAACCTTTCCAACTGCAACCAGGTTTCCGTCATCGTTGAGCTTGAGAATCGGCTTGATTCCGATGGCAGTGCCAAACAATGCGGTCGTTTTGGAGACCCGTCCGCCGCGGTACAGGTGCTTGAGGTCGTCTACTGTTGCATACAGACAGAAATGTGGGATGTTTTCTCGAACCCACTGTGCCGCTTCGGCAAGTGTTTTTCCGGCTTTTCTCATCCGGACGACCTGTTCTACGACCATTCCTTCGCACAGGGTTCCCACCAGAGTATCAACCACAGTGATGGTGCGCTCGGGAAATTCTTCTTTCAGCTCCTCTGCCGCCATGCGCGCGCTGTTGCAGCTTCCGCTGACTGCCGAGGTCAAAGCGATATGCAGGATATCCTTTCCCTGTTCGAGATACTGGCGGAACTTGCATACCGCCTGCTCCGGATTCACCTGCTGGGTTCTGGGCATCGCACCTTCCCGCATCCTTTGATAAAAATCCTCTGCCTTCAGCTCCGGCTCGTAGCCCGGGCCATAGGTCACTCCGTCGATTGTATAATAAAGTGAGAGAATCCCAATCTCGTTTTCCTGAAGATAGCTCTCCGGCAAATCTGCCGCATTTTCGGTTGTGATAACAAAGTTTTCCATACAAGGTTTCCTCCCATGTGTTCTTTCAAACGATATAACGAGGTACATTGTACTGCAAACCTTCGGATAACGCAAGAAAAAGTGTAACTTTCGTTACACTTTTTCCTCATTTGTACATCTTCACTTGGATAAAATTGGGTATATTTCCCAGCAAAAAAATGACGATTCGTTCTGTAATCGGTCTATCTGGTTTCACCCAAGAAGAACAGTGCCAGCGTACCCGGGCCGGAGTGAGAACCGATGGTCGGGCCGACGCTGTTGATTAAAAATTCATCGTAGCCAAAGCGCTCCCGAACCAGTCCAGCCAGATAGTTTGCATCCTCCAGACAGTCGCCATGGCTGATGAAGATCACCTGTTTTTCCTCGCGGAAGTGTCCAATCTGATGCTCCATCCGATTGACCATGTCCTGAATCGACTGCTTTCTGCCGCGAACCTTCGCAATCGGAACCAGCTTGCCCTGCTCATCCACATGAAGCACCGGCTTGATTCCAATCATGGTGCCCAGCAGAGCAGTGGTCTTGGAGATTCTGCCGCCGCGCTGGAGATACTTGAGGTCCTCTACGGTGAACAGGTGGCAGAGATTCTGGATATGCTCTTTGACCCACTGAGCCGTTTCTTCCATCGTTTTGCCCTGCTGCTGCATCCGCAGTGCGTAGTCCACCAAAAGGCCCTGTCCCAGCGATGCGCACAGAGAATCGATGACCTCGATTTTTCTGTCCGGAAATTCTTCTCTAAGATTGTCTGCTGCCAGACGGGCTGCGTTGGCAGTTCCGCTCAAGCCAGAAGAAAATGCGATGTGCAGAAGGTCCTTGCCCTGCTGCAAGACCTCCCGAAAGACTGCTTCGGTATCTTCGATGCTTGCCTGCTGGGTCTTGGTCTGAGCACCCTGACGCATTTTATCATAAAAGGTTTTCAGTTCCTCACTGCTTGGACAGCCGTTGCTGCCGGAAACACCATCTATGCTATAAAACAGACTCACCACCGGGAGCTGGTGCTGCTGAACATATTCCAGCGGAAAGTCGCACGAAGTATCTGATGTAATCATATAATCTGCCATAAGACACTTCTCCTCTCTGTTAAATTTTACCTGTTTATTATACCGCATCACGCGTGCTGATTCAATCGATTTCTGTGAATTTCCTTTCACTTTCCATTTTTCTTTTTCTGTTGTAAGAATTTTTCTTCCGCAGACGAACGCTGAGACTCGCCCTCCTCCCGCTTTTCTTTTGACAAATTTTATGATATACTCAAATTAAACCAATGTGGGAGGAGGAACTCTA
>URFD01000188.1 GCA_900547015.1 uncultured Oscillospiraceae bacterium
ATTCCTGTTACACGGAATCGCATCGTTCACTCACCTGAAAAGAAGTTCGATACTCTAAGGGATCAAACCTCTTTTTTTCGTGTGATTATAAATAATTCAAAACTGCTCGCAGACCCAGCAGATAGCTTTCCTTGCCGAAGCCGCAAATCTGTCCGATGCACACCGGAGCGATGACCGATTCGTGGCGGAAGGGCTCACGGGCATGGATATTGGACATATGGACCTCGACGCAGGGCTTATGCACCGAGGAGATGGCATCCCGAAGGGCATAGCTGTAGTGGGTGTATGCCCCGGCATTGAGGACGATGCCGTCGTAATCCTCGAGCGCCTGATGAATCCGGTCAACCAGAACGCCCTCATGATTGCTCTGGAAGATGTCGCAGGAAACCCCGAGCTGTGCGGCACATTCCTGAATCTCGCGGTTGATGTCTTCCAGCGTGACACGACCATAGGTATCCGGCTCCCGAATCCCGGTCAGGTTGATATTGGGTCCATGCAGGACCAGAATCTTTTTCATCGCGCAAACACTCCTTTACTCGTCTTGACTGTTGACAGCTGCCAGCATCTGTTTCATCGTGGCTGCATCCTCTGCTTGGGTGCCGGCGGATTCGCAAATGATGGTCGGGGCACACCTCTTGCGGACAATCATCTCCGCCACCGGCTCGAACTGCGGGCCAAACACGGTATCCGCAAAGGTCAGGTGGCACTTCTCCCCGCCCTTGAGGGTATACTCAATTTTGGAGAAGTGGGCATGAAAGGCACGCATCCGGTCGATGCCAAGGCAGCTCTCCATCGTTTCAAACACCTGCCGCACCCCTTGCGGGTGATTGAGCGCGCCAAAAGTGCGGGCATTCAGATGGCCGAAATCGATGCAGGGAATCAGCCGATCGTCCACCCGGCACAGCTCCAACACCTCCTCCAGCGTTCCCAGCTGGTTGATTTTGCCCATCGTCTCCGGGCAGAGGTGGATGTGACCCAGCCCCTGCTCATCCAGAGCGGCATAAGCTCGGCTCAGAGTATCCTTGGCAAGCTCCAGTGCCTGCTGGCGGCTGATCTTCGCACAGGAGCCGGAATGGACCACCACCCGCTGGGCGCCCATCGCACTGGCGGCCTGCGCGCTTTGGAGGATGTACCCGATGCTGGCGGTGCGCTTTTCTTCTTCCAGACTGGACAGAGAGATATAGTAGGGCGAATGCAGCGAGAGGGCGATTTGATGCTCCTGCGCCTTTTTCCCAAGCTCCTGCGCCGCCTCGGTGCTAATCCGAACCCCTCTGCCGCACTGGTACTCATAGGCATCCAGACCCATCCGAGCCAAATATTCCGGAACCTGAATCGTCTTGCGGTAACCCATCGCCTGAAAGCTCTCGGAGTTGCCGGCAGGCCCAAACCTTGTTTTCATCGTCTAGTCCTCCTTAGGAAAGCCGGATTTGCCATCCAGCCTGAGGATGGTTTTGCGAATCCTGTCCGGACAGCGGCGGAGCAGACAGCCCTCGAGGGTGCGCTTCAAGCGGAAGAAGCACATCTGTTCGTGCTGAATCGGCTCCACCAGAACGGTCTTACAGCCTGCTCTGCGTCCGCCCAGAATGTCGGTAAAGATTTGGTCGCCGACCATACACAGTTGTTCGCAGGGGATGCCCAGCGCCTGTGAGCAGCGCCGGTAGCCCTTCTTCAAAGGCTTTGCCCCATCGGCGATAAATTCCAGTCCCAGAATTTTGGCAAAGGGCTCCACCCTCTGCGGCTTGTTGTTGGACAGGACGATCATTCGAATTCCCTCTTTGCGGTTTTGCTCCAGCCACGCTGCAACACCGGCATCCGGAACCGGGTTGTCGTGGGTGGTCAGGGTGTTGTCGATGTCCAGAATCAGGCCGCGCACTCCCCAGCTTTTGAGCAGCTCCGGGGTGATGCGGTAGACCCGGTCCGCTATTGCGTGCGGATAAAACAATTTCACAGCGCTACCTCCCGTCCGGTATCTTCTGTAAGATAAGAAAAAGCGAGCCAACAGGCTCGCTTTTCTCTTCATCAACTGTTCTTTTCGGCTGTCCAAGACAGCGGCAAAAAGATGTA